>ONQK01000119.1 GCA_900319895.1 uncultured Prevotella sp.
CTAAAAAAAGAAGTTGACATACAGTTACTCATTTTCACTCGCAAATATACATATTTTTATTGTAAATACCCCTCACTTTTCGCGCCCTTTTCTAAAAAACCACCTTTTTTTCAGTTATCATTCTTATTTTCAGCAAAATAAAGACATCGTCCACAATCTCGAACAATCGAAAAAAGATATTTTTAAAAAAAAATCACCACAACACCATACAACTTTTGATAAATTTTCTTACCTTTGCAATCAGTAATAATTTTCAAAAACGAAAACAGATGACAAAATTTTATGACAACAAGTTTACCAAAATGGAAAACTTTTTCAAAAAAATAAAGTCAAAAGTTTTCCAAAACGAAACTCTATGGAAATAAAAAATTTTACCATTACAAAGCGAGACGGCTCAAAAGACAGCTTTAGTCTTGACAAAATCATGAATGCCATCATCAAGGCGTTCAAGTCTGTTAACAAACCTGCGAATCTTGGAACTATATCCAAGATTATCAATCACTTAGACATACACGACGAGATTACCGTCGAGGACATCCAGAACCAGGTTGAGATAGCCCTTATGCGCGAGGAGCACTACGATGCAGCAAAGTCGTTCATGCTCTATCGGCAAGCCCACAGTGAGGACCGCGACACTTTGGACAAGTTGAACTTTTTGGCAAACTACAGCGATGCGACAAATGCAGCAAGTGGTTCGAAATATGACGCCAATGCCAATGTCGAGAACAAGAACATTGCCACTTTGATTGGAGAACTGCCCAAGTCAAATTTCATTCGGCTCAACAGGCGCTTGCTCGTCAATCGGATAAAAAAGATGTACGGTAAGGAGTTGGCCGATGAATACATCGACAAGTTGACACACCACTTTATATATAAGAACGACGAGACCAGTCTTGCCAACTATTGTGCATCCATCACCATGTACCCCTGGCTCATCGGCGGCACGAGCTCCATCGGCGGCAATTCAACAGCACCAACCAACCTCAAATCGTTCTGCGGCGGCTTTGTCAACATGGTGTTCATGGTCTCCAGCATGCTCTCAGGTGCCTGTGCCACCCCAGAGTTCCTCATGTACTTGAACTATTTCATCGGCATGGAATACGGCAAGGACTATTGGAAAACGCCGGAAAAAGTGGTAGACCTGTCAATTAAGCAACGCTCTATCGACAAGATGATTACAGACTGCTTTGAGCAGATTGTCTACTCCATCAACCAGCCCACTGGCGCGCGCAACTACCAAGCTGTCTTCTGGAACATTGCCTATTACGACAAATTTTACTTCGAAAGCATTTTCGGGGAATTCTTCTTCCCCGACGGCAGCAAGCCCGACTGGGACGGTTTGTCATGGCTACAAAAACGGTTCATGAAATGGTTTAACCAAGAGCGCACGAAGGCTGTACTCACCTTCCCTGTCGAGACCATGGCGCTGCTGACCAAAGACGGGAAATGCCTGGACGAAGACTGGGGCGCTTTTACTGCCGAAATGTATGCGGAGGGCCATTCTTTCTTCACCTACATGAGCGACAATGCAGACTCGCTGAGTTCTTGCTGCCGCCTGCGCAACGAGATTCAAGACAACGGGTTCAGCTACACCCTAGGAGCCGGCGGCGTCTCCACCGGTTCTAAGAGCGTTCTCACCATTAACCTCAACCGTTGCATTCAATATGCTGTAAACAACAAGCTTGACTACAAAGCATACCTTAGCGATGTGGTGGACCTTTGCCACAAAGTGCAATTGGCATACAATGAGAACTTAAAAGACTTGCAGAAAAACGGCATGCTGCCTCTATTCGATGCGGGCTACATCAACATCGGCCGCCAATACCTGACCATCGGCATCAACGGCTTGGTAGAGGCCGCAGAGTTCATGGGATTAGACATAACGCCCAACGACGACTACAAGCACTTCGTACAAGAAATACTCGGCATCATTGAAAAATTCAACCAGCAGTACCGCACCAAGGACATACTCTTCAACTGCGAGATGATTCCTGCCGAAAACGTCGGCGTAAAGCATGCGAAATGGGATCGTGAAGACGGATTTTTCGTGCCACGCGATTGCTACAACAGCTACTTCTACGTCGTTGAGGATGAGAGCCTGACCATTGACGAGAAGTTCAAATTGCACGGCGCGCCGTACATAGAGCATCTCACTGGCGGCAGCGCGCTACACATGAATCTGGAAGAGCATCTCTCAAAAGAGCAATACGAAAAACTGCTATCTATTGCGGCAAAAGAAGGATGCAACTATTTCACCTTCAACATCCCCAATACGATTTGCAACGACTGCGGAACCATCGACAAACGATATTTAAAAGAATGTCCGCATTGTCATTCCAAGAACATCGACTACATGACCCGCATCATCGGCTATCTCAAACGAGTGAGCAACTTCTCCGCTTCACGCCAAGAAGAAGCCTCCCGCCGATATTATGCTACGGTTCAAAAATTCGTGGCCAAAGATGCTTAAATACGTCAATACAGGCATTGTCTTCCAAGAAATTCCTGACGAGGTGACACTTGCCATCAACATCTCAAGTTGTCCCTGCCGTTGCCCAGGATGCCACAGCCCATATCTTTGGGGCGACGTCGGCGAGCCGCTGACCACCGACGTGCTGGACCAGCTCATCGGCAAGTACGACAGCAGCATCTCGTGCATCGCCTTCATGGGTGGAGATGCCGAACCCTCTTATGTCAACGAACTGGCAAAGTATATTCATCAGAAACACCCTGCCTACAAAGTGGGATGGTACAGCGGGCGCATCCGTATCACACCAGCCATTGACAAGCAGGACTTCGACTACATCAAAATCGGCCCATACATCGAGCATTTAGGGAGCCTCAAAGAGCGGACCACCAACCAAAAGCTCTTTAAAAAAGGAGTAGACGGAACTTTTGAGAATATTACTTCCAGATTCTGGAAATAGATAAAATTATCACACTAGAAAAAGCCTATATTTCTTTGTTGTCGGCGCAAGATCGGGAGGTTTTGTGCCGACAATTTTCATAAAAAGGACAAAGGGAGGGCGTCATACATGCCAAGAAGTCGTACCAACAAGAGCACAATTAACGCCTGAAGCCCGTCCGACTGGATGCCGGCATGCCTCAGGCGCTATTTTCAAGGGCGTTTTCCTCCCTTTCGGCGGGAAACGCCTTGTCGCGCTGCTCAAAACTATTTCAAGACAGCATACTTTTCAGCCACGAACTGGTCTATCCAGTCATAAAATTCATCCATCGACTTACTTTTCTTGCCTTTTTTACGCCATAGGGCGAGTGCGGCCTCGCCACGGTCCAAGACTTCATCTTCAATCGGACGGATACGTTGCAGCAAGCCCGTCTGCCGCTTATTGATCAGCTTTCCCAGGTCGATATACGACTCTTTGCTGCCAGTTTTCAGGCAATAGACTTTCTTTTTCAATGTCATTCCCAACTCGCACAGCGGCGCGACATTTTCGGCGTTGCGCATCACCATTTTCGGCAGTTTCCCCGACGGCAAGAGCACCAACGGCATGGCCACCGTAGTCAAGGGCCATCCGCAAATGGTCCAGCTCACAGTGTTGATGGCAGGCTCGCCTTTCGCGACACCCTGCACCAGAATGGCAGAAGAAGTGGAATAGCGGCAAATCAAGTCTTGCGTTGAAAACATTCGCGCCTTTGAATCGTCCTCGGGCATAAAGTCATACATGTCTATTTTTGTCAGCCCATTAACCAAGTATCTCGGAATCTCCGTCAACAAATGACGGCAATTGATGTTATCATCGGCCTCTGCCATTTCCATGAAATCATTTATGGCACAATAGCGCTCCACGCCCTTGTCGAACTCCCGGTCTCCCGTCATGCCATGGTTCGTCCGCATCAGATAGCCCTTTGGCGCCACGGCAGGATCGTTGACATCGAATTTGACATAATTGAAATTGCCCGTCTCATAATAGGCACAGCCGCCGTGCGCGTCCAGTACGCCAAAATTCGAGTTCACCTGCCTTGGGCGGGGAAAAGTGTCCAACAAATTTTCAAAGTCTTTCAACGAGCTACACACCTCAAGTGCACGGCGCATGAAAATGCCGTCTCCGTCAGTGTCGTCGCCATTGTGCCCGTTCAGGTTGAAGGCCGCCGTGTTGATAATGGCAAAGCCCTTTTCGTTATGCCCTCCCCAAACATTTTCGTTCTTCAGGTCATCATCATTCAGCAGTGCCACAAACCTGTACCGCTCGCCCTGGATGACCTGCATGGCATTGCCGAGGGTGCCGGTGTCCCGGTTCTTGAAAATCAGCGGCCGGCCGTCCTTGGTGATGCGTCCGGAAACGATGACCGATGTACAGGCAAAGGCGTGCGCCGTCAGCAGCGAAACCATCCCGAGTACTAAAAATCTGCGTGAGAAAAAACTCACCAATCTCTTTCTTTTCATGATATTGAACTTTATGTCATTGATTTTTAATGTCAGACAATATTTGTATGCAAAAATACAAAACTTTTTGAGAAAAAATGCGAAAAAACAGCCAGCGGCAACATTTTTCCCATTATTTCTGCCCCAAAAAATTTTTTTTGCGAAATATTTTTTATTTTTGCGACAAAATAAGACTATAGGATCTGCCTATTTATGAACTAAAACGATTGCCTATGTAACAAAACGGAAAGAATGGAATAAAAATAGAAGCGTTTGCCTTGCGTTCTTGCTATCTTAAATCGCCAATTCAAGAAACTGTCAAAGAAAAGCAGTTCAAACGCTCATTTCGCATCGGCGTGGACCTTTGCTCGTGGATGACAGCAGGTATTTGGCGATACCTAGATAGCATAGACGTAGCAATGTGTCCACGCCTTCATGATGACATGAAAAAACACAGACGAAGGGAAGATGACTTTTTATCATTTTTTTAATTCACAAAACTCTAATTTTAATGAAAGCAACAACAAGACAAGAAGTATCGGCGAGGCGTGTCTATTCACCTCCAATTTCACGGCTCTGCCCTGCCGCCGACACTGCATTTCTGCTGACGGTATCGTCGCACGGAGGCAGTCACAACTCCACAAACCAAGACTCGGGCGGGCACGCCGGGGCCAACGACGGCAATGGAGGCGGGACAGGACACGACAATGCAGAAAACGGTGGCGACATAGGCAACGAGATACCTGCAAAAGCTTTTTTCGAGTGGGACGAGTCATTGTAGAACCCATGGCCACTTTTAATTAATGATTTAACAAAAAAACTATTATTCTAACATCAAAAACATGAAAATTATGAAAACTTTTCTTTTCAAGCCCCTTTCGTGGGCAGCCCTATGCCTTTCCATGCTCCTTTTGGCAGCTTGCTCTTCCAACGACCCCCTGGGTGAGCTTGCCAACTCCGAATTGCAGCAGCGGCCTGAGCCCCAGGCCCTCACCCGATTCTCTTCGGGCATAAAGCCATCAAACGGGCCACGGAAAACGCTGATGGACCGTGGTGGCAACTTCTATTGGACACCTGGCGACAAAATCTGGGTGAAAGACGGGGCAAGATATACCCAAGACGCGCAAAACTCTATCATGGCCGTCCAAGAGTCTGCCGATTTCTACCTGCCCGGCACCATGACTGCCACGGAATACACCGTATTTTATACAGGCCAAAGCAGCCCAGAGGCATCAAGCACATCAACGACAAGCCTGCATGTGAAAATTTCAGGCACACAAGAGCAAACTATCCCCAACAATGCCGAACATTTTGCCAACAGCGGCGACTGCGGAACGGCAAGAGCCACGCATGAAGGCGACGGCTCATACAACTTCCAGCTCACCCACAAAGCCTCATACCTCATCTTTGCGCCCAAGTCGCCAAACGTGGAGAAGGCAGGCAAGTGCATACTCAAGAAAATCACTGTCGAATCCACAGGGAGCAGCAACCTGTGCGGCACCTACGACTTCACCACTGGCGAGTTGAACACTGGCAGCGTTACGTCGGCAGGAAAGAAAATCACACTCACCGTAGGCAAGAACGGCGAAGGGCTAGGTAGCGACTTTCCCGTCCCCACGACGCAGGACATCTCTGTCAATGGCGCATTTATGGTCATCCAGCCGGGAACGCACGCCTTGAAAGTGACCTATACCGTCAACTATTACGGCATCGACCAGGAATACACGCAAAACATCTCGCCAAGAGAGTTTAAAGTCAATAAATACTATACCGTCGGGCATTCGCTCACGCTCAACGTGCCGGAACATGTGTTCTACTTCCCAGAAGCCTATTTCATGTGGGATGCCCAAAAATGGTATTGGCATGGGGAAGACGACTATCCGACTACGACCAATGTCCAGAACTCATTCTACCCACGCAGCCAAAGCGAAGACCCACTGCGCTGGTACAATGCGGCAGCCAGCGGCGCTGCGGCAAACTCATGCAAAGACATGCCCAATGCCAACGAGCTCAGTTGGTATGTGGAATACGGCGACCCGCACTATGACGGCACAACGCTATGGTCGCTCGGCGGCATCAAGCAGCGCGGCGGCGTCTGGCTCAAGAAAAAGTCTGTCATCATCGAGGAGAATTCCGGTGTCGCCAACCTCTTCAGCAAAACCGTGGGCAGCGACGGGAAAAACTGGACGACGACACAAAGTTCCATTTCAAAGACACCGACGACAGGCAAGCCTGCCGACACGAGCAAATATTTCTTCTTGCCGCAGATGGGCTGGCTTTACGAAGGAGAGCTCAACCAAGTCGGTGTTCTCGGCTGGTATTGGTCGTCAACCATGAACCCCAGCAACAGCGGAAGGGCATACAGCTTTATGGTATACAAAAGCTATATAGGTGTAAATTCTTCAGAGCACACCTATGCCCCGGGCTATTCCATGAACACCCTTCGCCCCCTCGGCATCATCGGCGGAAAACGCCCCAACGGTTCCGATTGGTTCCAGTAAAAGCCAGGGAAAGCAGAAGCTGGTTTGCCTTGGCCTCCCTGATCGTCCTGAAACCAGGACTGACATAAGACGAACCGACCTCATTCATTAAAAACAGAGCTCTCCGATGTCTTAAAACGTCGGAGAGCTCTGTTTTTTAGAGGACAAAGAGCGCCAGGCTCAAAAATGCAATGGCTTGCCCCGATAAAAATCAAGGACGGCACGCTGATAAAGATATTCATACTTGGCACGCGCGAAGTCACTTTCCGCACGCATGAGATTGTTTTTAGTCTCGTTGAACTCCGTAATGTTGGCC
>ONQK01000144.1 GCA_900319895.1 uncultured Prevotella sp.
AAAAATGACAATAAAAAAGATCAAAATAATGACAATAACAAGCATCAGGATCCAGGCAAACGGCAAGACGACGCCCAGCCCCAAGAGCCATACCCAGGCCAAGGAGAAATGAGCAAAGACGTGGCGGAACAACTCCTCAAAGCGGCCTTGCAAAAGGAGAAAGATACGCAAGAAAGAGTGAAAAAAGCGCAGCGAAATAAGACAAAACCGAAAAAAGAAAAGAACTGGTAGCCATGGACAATCAATCGAAAAAATATTGCATATTGTTGTATATACTATTTGCCATAGCAGCACCGCTTTGGGCACAGCGCATCATCGTAAATGCGCCATCGCAGGTCGCCGTGGAAGAACAGTTCCGCATTCAGTATGTCATCAACGTCGAAGAGGTAGAATCTTTCAGGATGGGAGCGCTTCCCGAGGGGTTGGAAGTGCTGATGGGCCCCACCAAGTCGGTCTCCTCAAGTGTTATGATGGTCAATGGACATACAACTTCGTCGTCGTCGGTAACCTACACCTATATCTTTTATCCGCACAAGCCGGGCACCTACATTATACCAGCAGTTTCAGCAATCATCAAAGGCAACAACGTCACCTCGCAGTCGGTAAAGATACAGGTGACAGGAACGGCGCATGCCAAGAGCACGCCAGACGAGAACCTGTTCCAGCCGACACGTCCTGCCGGCACGCCGATAACGGAAAAAGACTTGTTCATCAAGGTTACGGCAAGCAAGAAAACGGTTAGTGAGCAAGAGGCCGTCTTGCTGACCTATAAAGTTTATACGCAGGTTGACTTAGTGAATTTGGACTATAAAATGCCGGATTTGAAAGGCGTACACATTCAAGAAATCCAATTGCCTCAGCAAAAGACATTTTCTACCGAGAAAGTGAACGGACGAACCTACCGGACGGTGATTTGGGGACAATACATGCTTTATCCGCAGGTGGCAGGAAAGTTGGACATCCCGAGTTTGACGTTTAAAGGCACCATATTGCAGCGCATCCGTAACATCGACCCGTTTGAATCCTTCTTCAATGGCGGCTCTGATTATATTGAAGTCAAGAAAGACATCAAAAGTCCGGGCTTGAGCATCCAGGTCAAGCCGTTGCAAGGCAAGCCGGAGAATTTTTCGGGCGGTGTCGGTGAATTTGAAATTTCGGCAAAGGCAGACAAGATGCAACTGGAAGTAAACAATCCGCTGAAAGTCATTGTCGTGGTCAAAGGCAAAGGTAACCTGAAACTGCTGAAAACACCGGCTTTTGAGGCTCCCGAGGATTTTGAGACCTACGACCCGACGATAACAGAGAACACAAAGCTGACGACCAGCGGATTGACAGGAGAGATGACCTATGAGACATTGGTCATTCCGAGAAATAGCGGAGAATTTACAATCAAACCCATCGAATTCATCTACTTTGACACCAAAAAAGAAGTTTATGTGGCCAAATACACCGACCCCATAAAGGTGAAAGTACTCAAAGGGCGCGACAGCAAAGAGAAAGTTGACGCAGATGTCGATGCGGTAGACATTCGGCCGATGAAGACAGAGTACAACAGCATAGCGTCCCACAGACATGTCTTTTATGGAAAAATGGAATATTGGGTCATTTTGGCGCTGCTGCTCATCACATTTTTCATCATGCTCATCATTTTCCGTAAAAAGGCGGTCGAGAACGGCAATTTGTCGATGCAGCGGATGAAGCGTGCGAATAAAATGGTGAAAAGGCGGCTGAGAAAGGCGCGGACGCTGATGAATGCCAATAGTAAAGCAGGATTCTACGAGGAGACCTTGCGTGCGCTTTGGGGCTATATCAGCGATAAGCTGGAGATCCCGATCGAACAGCTCTCGCGGGAAACGGTCATTGCAAAACTGGGAGAACGGCATGTGGACGACTTTACCATCGACCTGTTCATTAGAGCCATTGATGAGAGCGAATACCAAAGATATGCACGAACCAATGAGGTGGGGGACATGAAATATGTTTATTCTTCTGCGGAAACAGCTATTATGAGCATCGAAGACAGCCTTAAAAACAAGACAAAACAGCCCAAAAACGCTCAACAGCAGCTCAAACTCTTGCTGCTCCTAGTGCTCATGCCGCTCTTTGCCGCCGCACATCCGGTGGAACAAGCGCAGGAAAGCTATAAACAGGGCAACTACCAGCGTGCCATCGTCCAGTTTGAAGAAGTCTTGAAGCAAAAGCAAAGTGCCGAAGACTATTATAACTTGGGAAATGCCTACTATCGCAGCAACCAGCTGGCCAAAGCCGTATTGTCTTACGAGCGTGCCTACAAGCTCAATCCCATCGACGAAGACATCCGCCACAATCTTCAATTCATCCGTACCAAAGTCGTGGACAAGCAGCCACAGTCTCTTGAAAGCATCCCAATGCGCTGTTTTTACTATGTTTGCTATCAAATGGGCATTGATCATTGGGCTATAGTCTCGTTGATGTCGTTGTTGCTGGTTTTGCTTTTGCTGCTCGGCTGGTTCTTCTCAAAACGTTTGCTGATGAGAAAAGTTTGCTTCTTTTCGTCGCTTTTTTTCATCGTCCTTTTCACCCTTTCCATCGTCAGTGCGTCTTATCAGGCCAATTCTTTGCGCAACCGAGACAAAGCAATCATCATCAGCCCTTCCTTGTTTGTACATAAAACACCCTCGAAGACTTCGGCACAGATGTTCGAGCTCCACGAGGGGACTCGTGTGGAAATCGTCGACTGCTTGATGGACAAATGGATCCAAATACAAACTTTCAATGGGAAAAGAGGATGGGTATTAAAGACTGATGTGGAAGAAATTTAAACGTGAGGAAAGAATATGGATTTTGAACAGTTTGCGGACTTCGACCTCTCAGTGCTACAGTCGGTACATGGCAATAATTCAATGTTGCTGGATAGCTTTGTGTCGTTATTTACCTATACGCCGACTTGGGTTTTGTTTTACGTTATACTATTTTATTTAGTCGTCAAAAACAACGAGCGCTTCGGCCAGATTGCTCTAATCGTTTCTTGTGCCACCATTTGCCTTTTGCTCTCAGGAGGACTGTCGGAATGGCTTGTCAAGCCGATGACCGAGCGCCTTCGTCCCATTAACGACCCTTCGTTGGCAAACGTCGTCGCTATCGTACGCAATAATTTCGAGCCATCCTACAGCTTTTTTTCCGGACATGCGGCAAACACGGCATCTGTCGCGGTTTTCGTCTCATTGCTGGTGCGCCACCGCATGTTGAGCCTGCTACTGATATTGTGGTCCTTGCTCATGGCATGGTCGCGGGTCTATTTGGCCGTCCATTTCCCGACAGATGTGATTTTTGGTTGGCTCTGGGGCATCTTGGTGGGCGTAACGGTCTATTTTCTGCATCGATATTTTTACAGGAGAATGTCATCAAACCTACATTATGTGTCTTCCCAATACACTAGTACGGGCTACAGCTTGCAAGACATTGACATCGTCTTCCTGACATTTGTCCTGACTGTCATTTCCGTACTGATAACGTCAATAATTCTTGTTTTTTAAAAATGAGTAGCAGTATTTACAATTTGCGCATATCTGAATACGACTACGACTTGCCAGACAGTCGCATAGCCAAGTTTCCTTTGTCAAAACGCGACCAAAGCAAGTTGTTGGTCTATAAAAAGGGGGAAATTACGAGTGACACTTTCCAAAGCCTGCCCGAATATCTGCCCCCCAATACACTGATGGTCTTTAACAACACCAAGGTGATCCAGGCCCGTCTGCATTTTCGCAAAGAGACAGGAGCTTTGATTGAAGTCTTCCTCTTGGAACCAGTGGCCCCGGCCGACTATGAGCAAATCTTTCAGACCAAGGGAGACTGTACCTGGTTTTGTCTCATCGGCAATCAAAAAAAATGGAAGGAAGGGGAGTTGGTGCATCAAATCGAAAGCAACGGAGCCATTTTTGACATCCGTGTGACAAAGACAGAGGTGGCGGGAGGCGCACATGTCCGATTTTCGTGGGACAATAGCAATGTTTCTTTTGCCGAAGTGCTCGAATTGATGGGGGAGTTGCCCATTCCGCCTTACCTGAATCGTGAGACACAGGAGTCCGACAAAGTCACTTACCAGACTGTTTATTCAAAGATTAAGGGCAGTGTGGCAGCACCGACCGCAGGCCTTCATTTCACAAATGAAGTGCTTGCCGAACTGACCCGGAAAGGTGTTGTGTGTGAAGAAGTGACATTGCATGTGGGGGCAGGTACTTTTAAACCAGTGAAAAGTGAGGAAATCAAAGGCCACGAGATGCATACAGAGTTTATTTGTGTTCAGCGCCGCACGCTGGAGCAGCTTTTGAAGCACGGATGCCGCGCCGTGGCCGTAGGCACGACGAGTGTGCGCACGCTGGAAAGCTTATATTATATAGGTGTAAAACTTATGGGCAACCCCAGTTTGCCGATGGAACAATTGAGCGTGGGGCAGTGGGAGCCTTATGCGGAGGATTTGCCACAAGCCACTCCCGATGACGCAATTGCCGCCCTTGTCAAATACCTTGACCTGCATGGGACAAATGTCTTGCACACTTCAACCCAAATCATGATTGTACCTGGTTACAAATACAAGATTGTCGAAATGCTGATTACTAATTTTCATCAGCCCAAAAGTACGTTGCTCTTGTTGGTCAGTGCATTCACGAAAGGACATTGGCGCCGTATCTATGACTATGCCTTGGCGCACGATTTCCGCTTTTTGAGTTATGGAGACAGTTCGTTGTTAATGCCATGAAACGTCCCCGTCGAGGCAGTCTTTGATGAAAAAACAGGATTTTTGAGACACAGTTGCTCTAATTTTTTCTTAAAATCACGTTTTTTCGTCATTTTTTGAGGAATAAGGACGAAGATAAGATATTTTTTCGTATCTTTGCACACGAAATTCAAAAACACGGGTAAGTCCTGTACGGTCAGCTCCCTTCGAATCCTCCAGGGCGGGAACGCAGCAAAGGTAGTTGGTTGTAGCGGCGCGATACAGGTAGCTTGCCCACCCGCCTCTTTAGCTCAGTTGGCCAGAGCACGTGATTTGTAATCTCGGGGTCGTTGGTTCGAATCCGACAAGA
>ONQK01000162.1 GCA_900319895.1 uncultured Prevotella sp.
AGAAAGTGAGAACCACAGAACAAGCAGCCCAGGCCAACAAAACGACAAACAGGCGCAGGGGAACGATTTCACGCCGCTGGGAGAAAATCCATTATACCTCGAAAATAGATAGAAGCTTCCCATCACAATGACAAACATAAAAAACTAATGCAAAAATTTACTTATTTTTACATTTCATCATCCTCCCGCATCCTCTTGTCAATCTTTTTTGTCATGATAGACCCAGCGTAATAGAAAAAGAGCCACAAGCATGAGCAAGAAAAGTATTATAGAACGATACAATTTTCCGGCTAGAAAGCCTTCGTCTTCAAAAAATATTGCTTCAAAGACGTCAAAGAATCCACATCTGCTCCATGAAAAAGACTGTCAATGCAACCTTTTGAGAAACTGGGACAATAAGAGCAGCTAAGAGAAAAGAGAGCTGTCGTCATCACCAATTTCAAAAAGTTTTTCCAAAAAGAACGCAAGTCTCGAAGGCGCCCATAAAAACGGAAAGAGAAAAAGCAGACATACAGGCAAAGGAGATTCAATGAAAACGAAAAGAGGAATAACTTCATAATATATAATAATCTCAAAAATAATACATCATTGTTGTTTCGCCCACACTACACAATTTCGATATGTAAGTTGAGGGGCTCCACAGTTCCCCCTCAACCGATAAATAAGGCTCTAGGATACAAAAGCTCGGGTAGTTCAACAACTACGCAAGGCACTCCCGTGCTCCACAACGACTTCTACGAGAACTTTCCGTCCTCCTTCTGAAACTTCCTGAACATCGCGACAACGATACAAAGAGTATCATCGTCAGCAGTGCATTAATGACTATCACCATCGTTGGACTCAAAAAAATCATTCTCGTCGTTTCCATGTGTAATCTAACTGGTTGTTCATTGTTTATTGATTTCCCCCCCTCTTGTCAACATGCCGGCGCCGATAGAAGAGAATGATTGTCGCCGCTAGCAAGCAAAAGAACATGGATGCATACCTAAGCATTCTTTCGCCAATTGGAAAATGCTGAATAAGGGATGCAAAAGAGGCTGTTGCCCGGTCTTCGTGTGCTGAAAGGACGCCGGCATCAACCTTGTTTGTCTCAAAAATAAACGTCCGTTGACTTGCCGACTTAACGCTGTCCACTTCCCTCCTAATGTCCTATATATCAATGTTTTGAACATTTTTAGGGGGAGGGGGATTCTGGCAAGACAACAGCGGTGCTCCGAACAGGAAGCACAAAAATTGCCTCAAAAGTATCATTTTAAGTTGTTTCTCTATTTTCATAAATTAGGTTTCACCTACAAAGATACGAATTTTGATGAGCGAGAAAGCAAAAGAAAATTGAAAAAAATCAAGATTTTTTCAGATTTCATCGGATTCCCATCATCAAACCCCGCATCAACCAAAACGTTTATCGTTCCTTTTTCCTCACGCATGCTTTTCACACATCAACTTATCGCCGCCCAACTTACATTGTCTTTCCGCATGACCCTCAAACGCTCCCAGAGCAGGCTGTATTCCGCCTTTTCGCACGTCGGGTCTGCCTCAATGATACGCTGCGCCTCGTCGCGCGCCATTTGCACCAACTGGCCGTCACGGGCAATGTCCGCGATTTTAAGGTCGAAGGCGACACCGCTTTGCTGCGTTCCTTCCAAGTCGCCGGGGCCGCGCAGACGCAAGTCGGCCTCAGCGATGGCGAACCCGTCGTTTGTATCGCACATGATGTCAATGCGTTTGCGCGTGTCCGCAGACAACTGATAGGGCGTTACAAGGACACAGAACGACTGGTCTGCCCCGCGCCCGACGCGCCCTCTGAGCTGGTGCAATTGGGAAAGTCCGAATCGCTGAGCGTCCATGATGACCATGACAGAGGCATTGGGGACGTTCACGCCGACTTCTATCACCGTTGTCGAGACAAGGATTTGGGTCTCTCCCCGCACGAACTTCTGCATTTCCGTCTCTTTTTCAGCCGCTTTCATTTTTCCATGCACTTTGCTCAAGCGGAACTGCGGGAACCGGCTGCATAGCATTTCAAAACCCTCTTCCAGGTTTTTCAGGTCGATTTTTTCACTTTCTTTAATGAGCGGAAAGACGATGTAAACCTGCCTACCCTGCTCAATTTGCTTGCGAACCCCCTCATAGAGGCTCACGGTTTCGTTGTCGAACTTATGGATGGTGACGACGGGTTTTCTGCCAGGCGGCAATTCATCGATGACACTCACGTCCAAGTCGCCATAAATCGTCATGGCAAGCGTTCTGGGAATGGGCGTTGCCGTCATCACCAGCATGTGGGGCGGATTCTCGCTCTTTTTCCACAGACTAGCCCTTTGTTTAACGCCGAACCGGTGTTGCTCGTCAATAACGGCAAGCCCGAGGCGCTGGAAACGCACATTTTCTTCAATCAAGGCATGCGTCCCGACGAGGATCTGCACGTCCCCGATTTGAAGGTCGTCCAAGATCTGCTGCCGCCGCTTGCCTTTGACCACTCCGGTCAACAGCTCAATGCGTATGGGCAAGTCGCCCAGGAAGTCGCGGATGGTTTGCAAATGCTGCTCCGCCAGGATTTCCGTCGGTGCCATGATACATGCCTGAAAGCCGTTGTCGAGCGCAATAAGCATCGACATCAGTGCCACGAGCGTTTTGCCCGACCCCACGTCACCTTGCAAGAGCCGGTTCATTTGCTGCCCCGTCCCCATGTCGGAACGTATTTCCCGCATCACGCGCTTTTGAGCATCTGTCAAGGGGAAAGGGAGGTGATGATGATAAAAATCGTTGAACAGGTCGCCTACCTTGCTGAAAACATACCCACGGTATTTCCGCCGATGGTCGGAAGCATAGCGTACAATGTTGAGTTGCACATAAAAAAGCTCCTCAAACTTCAGCCTCAATCGGGCCTGCTGGGTGTCGACGGCAGTTTTGGGATAATGGATCTTGCGCATTGCCTCATCACGGCTGATCAAGTTGAGACGCTGTGTGATGAACGGCGGCAGGGTCTCGGACAGCGGAAAGGGCAGTTTTTCCAGCAACGTCCGTGTCAATCTCTCCATGGCGCGCGAGGTGAGGCCCGCTTTCTTCATGCGTTCTGTCGTGTTATAATAAGGCTGTAGGCCCATTTTCGACAGTTCCACCTTGTCTGCCCGTTCCATTTCCGGATGAGCAATTTGGAACCTGCCATTGTAGAACGTCGGTTTGCCAAAGACAATGTATTCAATGCCGACCTGATAGCTTTGCATCACATATTTCGTCGCCTGAAACCACACCAGGTCCATCACACCGTGCCCATCTGTCAGATAGGCAGTAATGAGTTTTTTCCGGGGTGTCATGCTAACTTCCTCAAAACTCAAAATCCTCCCTTTGACCTGCACAAAAGGCATGTCAGCCGTCAGTTGGTCTATGGCATAGATACGGCTGCGGTCAACATGTTTGTAAGGGAAATACTCCAGTAATTGCCCAAATGTTGCTATGCCGAGTTCCTTTTGCAACAATTCCTTGCGATGAGGGCCAACGCCTGGTAGATATTTGATGTCTTGTTCGAGAACGTCGTACATAACTGCTTGATTTATAGACACAAGGCCTCGCCAACTTGAAGGTCAAAAGGTGTTGTGACCTTGATGTTCTCACGGTTCCCGGCCACTCTCGAGACCTTTACTCCCAACTGTTCCACGACCGTCGCGTCATCGGTAAAGGCCTCCTTGTAAGGCTGCCGATAAGCTCGTTTAAGCAGCTGGATGTCAAATGTTTGCGGCGTCTGAACCACTTGATAGTCAGCGCGATTCACGTTCTTCTCGGCTTCGTCACCACCGATTCTACGCAACGTCTCCACCACCTCGACTGTCGGAATGGCCGCCTGCTCTTCCCGCGCCGCATCAAAACATCGTCCGATGACCTCAACACTGACAAAGGGGCGCACACCGTCATGCACCGCCACCACGCCATTTGCATCGTCAGGAATTGCCGACAAACCATTGCTTACCGACTCGAAGCGCGTGTCGCCGCCGTCAACGACGGTCATCGGCACATCGAAGTCAAAACGCCGGCACAATTGTTGCCATGTTTCTTGCTCACTGGCAGGCAAGACCAGCACGATGTTCAAAGTGGCGTCAAAAGCGAGGAAGCGCCTGATGGTCCGCATCAAAACAGGCTGTCCGCCTATTTCCAGGAATTGCTTCGGCACATCGCCACCCATGCGCGCACCCTTTCCACCAGCTACGATAATGACATAATCGGGATTCATAATTAGCACAAAATTATGATTTTTTCGGCAAAATGACAAGAAAAAACACGTTTTTTCGACCCTTTCCCGTCCTTAGGCTATGCTTTTTATGCCTACAACCACGCCCAAGACAGAAATTTACCCTGAAAAAGAACGCTTTTTGAACACTTTTTTGCTCTGTTTAAGTATTTTTTCTTATTTTTGCGCGAACTATTTTCAGTAGCTTGTTACACGCATTTTCGTTTCACATGCAAAAACTTCACCCCATAATGTTTGTCGGAACCGGCAGTGATGTCGGGAAGAGCCTCATCGCCGCCGCCTTCTGCCGAATTTTCAGGCAAGACGGCTGGCACCCGGCACCATTTAAGGCGCAAAACATGGCCCTGAACTCATTTGCCACGCAAGAAGGCCTGGAAATAGGGAGGGCGCAGGCGGTGCAGGCAGAAGCAGCCGGCATCAAATGCCACACAGACATGAACCCGCTCCTGCTAAAACCGCAGTCGGGCCACACTTGCCAAGTTGTGCTCAACGGAAAACCGCTGGGCAGCCGGACGGCTTACGATTTCTGGGAAAAAGGAGGCAAGCAAGAGAAGTGCGATGACGGCAAAGGGCGTCCGAAAATAGACTTTAGGGACGAAGTGTGCCAAGCGTTTGACCGGCTGGAAAAGCGCTACAATCCAATCGTCATGGAAGGCGCCGGCAGCATTTCCGAGATGAACCTTAGCAAAACCGACATCGTCAACATGCCCATGGCCCAACACGCGGATGCCGATGTCTTTTTAGTCGCCGACATCGACCGCGGCGGCGTTTTCGCCTCTGTCTACGGTAGCGTTGCATTGCAAAGCCCACAAGACCGGGCGCGCATCAAAGGTGTTATCATCAACAAGTTCAGGGGCGACATGCGCCTCTTTGACGAAGGCAAAAAACTACTGGAGCAACTCTGCGGCATCCCTGTCTTGGGCATCATACCTTACTTCAAGGACATTCACATCGAGGAAGAAGACAGTGTCGCCCTGGCGCAAAAACCGATGCACGCCAAACACGGGAAAGTGAATATCGCCGTCGTACTGCTTCAACATTTGTCCAATTACACCGACTTCAACGCACTGGAACATGACCAAAGGGTGCATCTCTTTTACACCAACAATGTAGAAGACCTTGCCAAGGCCGACATCATCATCATCCCCGGCTCAAAATCGACACTGAACGACTTGTACGAAATGCGTCGCAACGGTGTGGCGAAGACAATAGTCGAGGCATACCGCAACGGTGCCGGCGTGCTGGGGATCTGCGGAGGATTCCAGCTCATGGGCGTTGAAGTCTGCGACCCCGACCATGTGGAAGGGTGCATCGGACAGCTGCCCGGCCTTGGGCTGCTCCCCACCACGACGACCATCACCACGGCGAAAACAACCCGCCAGGTTCGCTTTTCCATACAATCCGCCCCCAGCGGCACACCCATGAGTGGATATGAGATACACCAAGGCGTGACCAAGCCTTTCGGCGACGCGCCCGCCCGACCGCTGGCAGTCTTGGAAGACGGTCAGGAGGACGGCTACTTCGTCAACGGCCGATGTATGGGAACCTACCTCCATGGCATACTGGACAACGCGGCATTCATCGACTTCCTGCTGGCACCATTTGCCCATAAGGTCGGACAGGCCAGCGCACCATTCGACTATGCCCAATTCAAAGAAGAACAATACGACAGGCTTGCCCAACATATCCGGCAACACGTCGACATTAATAAAATCTACAAAATACTAAAAGACAATGATTAACGGACACGGTGACGACCTCTACCAATACAGTAACATTAAGATGAACTTCTCATCCAACATCTGCCCCGCAAAAGAGGACAGAGGGTTGAGAAAATGCCTGACCGATGCCATCAGCCTCATAGGCCACTATCCCGAGCCCGAGGCATGGTCGCTTGAACAATTAATTGCACAAAAAGAAAGAGTCGACCCAAGATGCGTGCTTGTGACCAGCGGTGCCACCGAGGCCATATACCTCATTGCACAGGCATTTCCCATCAAGCCGCGCATCATGACGCCAACATTCACCGAATATGCAGATGCGCTGAG
>ONQK01000027.1 GCA_900319895.1 uncultured Prevotella sp.
CGTTGCCCATCGTCTTGCGGGCGAAATTCTCGATTTCCCTCGTTTCGGCCTCAGCCTTCGGGGTGTATTCCTTGATGAGTTGTTTCAAGAAAGAATAGCCGTTTTCGGGCGTTTTCGCCATCGTTTTCTCGAGCGAATAGGCGGCGTAGTTCTGATAGCCCATCAGTTCGCCTGCCTCGGCGCGAAGTTTGGCGACTTCAGCCACGATGTCGAATGTGCTGAACTGGCGGGTGCCGTCGGCGCGATGGCGCGAAGCCTCATAGACGCGCTTGCGCAGGTTGCGGTTGTCGAGGCTCGCGAGGATGGCCTGCTGCGTGGTGTTGCTGATGACGATGCAGTAAGGTGCCTTTCCACCGCGGCTTTCAGCGTCTTTCTTGCATTGTGCGATGGTTGCAGTACTCAATCCGGCAAGTTCCTTCTCTGTGTTCACCCAAATCAGCGAGCTGTTGGTGGCTTCGGGCAGCATGTCGCCCCACTGCTGCTGCAATTCGGCGATGCGCAGGTTGATTTGCTTCATGCGTTCCTTCTTCTCGCCCGTGAGCAGCGCACCCGAGCGCACGAAACGCTTGTAAACGACCTCTGTCAAGCGTTTGTCTTCGCCCTTGAGCTTCTTGAACTCCTTGTCATAGACGTATTTGATGCGCTTGAATAACTTTTCGTTGAAGTTGATTTCATTGTCGAGTTCAGTCAGCATCGGCATTATTTTCCGCTCAGTTTCAGCGATGACAGGCGTTTTATCGGCATTGGCGATGCCGTCAAACACGTTCACGATGTAGTCGAGCAGCACACCGCTCTTCTCGAGCGCCAAAATCGTGTTCTCGAAAGTTGCCTTCTTCTTGTTGTTCACGATGCTGTTGATTTCCTCGCGGTTCTGCTGAACAGCATACTCAATTGCTGGCAAATAGTCCGTTTCCTTGATTTTACTAAAATCTGGTGCACCGAAAGTCAAGGCACTTTTCCGCAACAACGGATTGTCTTGTGCTCCCACGCCCGTTGTGGCAGCGCAAACCGGTTGCATCATCATTGAAGCAACCCCTAATGTCAGTAATGTCTTTTTGAATTTCATATTGTTACTTTTGGTTCTAGAATTAATAATTCGAATTTTACTGCCGCAAATTTACAAAATAGATTATAAAAACCGGCTATTTTTGGTCAAAAAGATTGTTTTTTATGCACTATTCTTTCACCATCCGATACCCCATGCGTTTCAGTTGAACGGCCGCGCCCATGCGGTAAAGTTCATGTAAGCAGGCTACATAAGCCCGAAAAGCGGCTTTTGTGCCAGGCTCTATCTGCCTGCTCCTCAGGAAATGATAAACACGCTCAGCACTACTGCCTACTAGCTTGCGCACTCGCTCAACCTCGGCGTCATCGAGCAGCAACACTTGCTCACCAATATAGTCGTCCAGCTGGTCATAGCTCCGTTTGTCGCGCAAATAGGCATATAAATCGTCTATCTTGCCATAAATCTCCCACTCGTCGTCCCAAAGTCGGGCCACGGCCATACCGACATACATCATCCAGCCGAGCGAAACCGTTGGGAAATGCTCAAATTCCCGTATGCCATCGGCCAAATAGCCCATCACCACAGGTCGCCACTTTTCTTCCACGTCTGGACATTCGGGCAAACGCTCGTCCACCTCACCTATGCTCAATAGGAAATGGCATAATTCATCATGTAATTTCTCTTCAAATTGTTCCATAACATAAAGCTGTATAAAAAATTCTCCAATGCCCAACCCTCTTTTTAAGCAACCAGGCTGGCGTCACAAGAAAAAAGCGAACCGTTACAACGTAAAAAACGGTTCGCTGGTATGTTTTGAATGTACAGCCACTAATTTTTCTTCTTGAAAATCCCTTTAAAGTAGCCGCCCACGGCCTTTCGCGCCCTGCTGGTTGCCTTTGCAATCGTATCACCGGCCGCCTGCAAATCGTTTGAAATGTTGTTGCCATGGTAGGCTAGCATTTTCTTTGCATATCGTCCTTTTAAATAGTTGTATTCTCCGACCTGCGCGTCGTTGAGCTGGGGTTTCACCGCACGGTATCGGCGCACAAAGGTGCGCTGAATGGTTCCCAGCGAGTCGGCGACAGACTTGGTGAATTGCGGATATTGTTCTACATTAGCGATAAAATGTCGATAGTCGGTCATAAATTGCAACGTATCGTTCTGCTGGGCATGTGCTGCCAAGATGCTGACACAAGCGATAAAAGTGACAAAAATCTTCTTCATTTCATTGTTTTTTATCCTGTTGTTATGCTTTTAAGGGCATTTGCAGGGATTACCATGGGCACAAATGTATGAAATAAAAGAGAAAAAGGCAAGAAATCCACTCACTTTTAGGTGTTTTTAAGTTAATAAAACAGAATTTGCAGCCTTTCTCCAGTCATGAAACCGCTTTTGGCTTGATGGTTTTTATGACAATGGAAGGAGAAAACATCCATTCACATTTGAGAGATACAAAATATTTTCGTAAATTTGCATCAAATGAACCATCTTATTCTATTCTTGTTCTCCATCAATGTCGTCACGTTTGTTGCATACGGCATAGATAAATGGAAAGCGCGGAGAGGCGCCTGGCGAATCTCCGAGACGATGCTGCTCGCACTAGCTGCCTGTGGAGGAAGCATCGGGGCGTGGGGGGCCATGAGAACCTTTCACCACAAGACCTTGCACAAAAAGTTCAAATATGGTGTCCCTGCAATCCTGCTCCTGCAAACAGCGGCAACAATCTATCTGCTCATCCGCAATCACCCATGAACCTGCACATTCGCCAATCAACCCTCGCCGACTTGCCCCAACTCATGCAAATGGCGGACAACTCACGAAAAATCATGAGGGCAACAGGAAACATGCATCAATGGACCAACGGCTATCCATCGGAAGAGGTTTTCAGGAACGACATCCAACACGGCAACAGCTATCTCATCGAAAACTCCGACAGGACCGCCGCCGCGACCTTTGCCTGCATCCCCTCGCCGGAACCCACTTATGCAAAGATTTACAAAGGCCAATGGCTCAACGACAGCCTGCCCTACTACATCATCCACCGCATTGCCACAATGCCTCAACAAAAAGGCATCTTCAAAGCCATCCTTGAGTATTGCTGGACAAGAACCACCAACCTGCGCATCGACACACACCGCGACAACGCCATCATGCGGCATCTACTTCAAAAACACGGCTTCAAATACTGCGGAATCATCCACTTGGAAAATGGCGACGAGCGACTGGCATACCAAAAAATCATGGAAAAATGAAACAAACGCTATTCTTTCGGTGACAACTGACGCAGCGTCCACCTGATACCTTCTTCCAAACGAATAAAATTCCTTTTGCCCAGCAATTGCTCCCGCCTGACCGTACTGCCCACAAAGCGCTGCACATCGTAGCTGCGCGGCGCATTGGTGCGAACCGCAAACTGCAAGCCTTGGTTGCGGAGGAGACCGATTATATCTGTTATTTTGTTGGGTACGCCGGGGAGGATGTGAATGGTTTCCTGTAAAATTCTTTCGGATTGTAAAAGATTCATACACTGAATAATGGAGGCAACAGTATCATCGATGTGAGTGAAATCGATGATTTGCTCGCCTCCTTCAAGCACCAGTTCACCGCCAACTTGCGCCGTGCGCACAAATTTTGGAATGACACGGTCGGGGATGTCATAGGCATTGCCATAGACGTTGGAAAAGCGAAGCACACAATACCTTTTTAGCAACTGTCGGACAATACGCTCACCCTCAAGTTTATAGATACAGAAGCAGGCGATGCACAAATGGATTCTACGATTCGCTTGCAACGGTCTGAATGCGAGCGGTGTTGTAGCCCCCCTACACCTGCCATTCTGCTCCCATACTCAGGTTATACCGTGAAAACATGAAGCATAAAACGCACGAACTCTGTAACTTCCTGCTATACGGCCATCTTTGCATTTTCCCAAAGTATAATAGGAGCAACTTGGCGGTATCATTCTAGCCGCTTTACCTCCATGCTCAAACGTGCCACTAGTTCTTGATTATCAACAAGTGCAATTTATACAAATTGTGGTCGTGTACGTATGCGGGACACGCGAAGGCTTTACGGTCGCGGAATGCATAGATGGCGAGGATGTATTTTGCCATTTGAGATTTATACTACAATTCGTCGTGTTTTGCGTAGTACTCGGTTACTAACTTGGACAATGATTCTTCTCAGTTTACGTAAGTTAGAGTCCGTTTCTTTGATGGTCAGAATATCGAAACATACACCCTCGTTGTTTTCGCAGTTCTCGAAGAAATAGAGATTTGGACTCAGTTGAGTTGGTTCTGAGGTTATTAAGTAGTTGCCTATTTGTTCTGCGCAATCCATTCTCGTTTGTTTTAAGATTTGTAAGGTCTATTTTTCCTAAGTTATTGGATATATTGGTTCCATACTGTACCTAATATTTACGCCATCGCTCACCGAATCGGTAATCTGATACAACGGCAACGACTTGTCCTCAAATCTGCAAAAAACAAACACCTCGTTGTTCTTTGCGAGTTCGCGGGCGAGGTTGTATGTGTAAACTTCGCTCCCCGCCATATAATGCGGCGGATAGCCGTGGATTACTTGTAGTATTCGCATAAACACATCGTTTGAAACGTTAAGTTTAAAATACTTTTTCATTAAAAAACAGGCATGGAAAAGCGTGGGGACTAATACACCACTTCTTCATTGGAGGTCCTGAGAAAACCCTTAAACACGAATGTAATGATAGCAACCCACGCCGATGGCGTGAGAAACTATTACACCTTACTTGTGTTTAATCAGAAATTTCTCAGGTTTCCAATGACAAGTTACAGCATAACGCTTCTTTTCCAATATGTCTGGCATGCACACATTTTAGCGCATTCCGATACAAATATAACATTTTTTTTGATTACGAGCAAGTAAAACAGAAAAATTCATCTGTCTTTTCGTGTATTTTGACTATCAGCCAAGCGAAGTGGAAAAGAATCTTTAATGATTACAAAAAGAGGATGGGCTCAAAATGTAGTGAACCCCAGAAGTTTTCTGTCTAACTTCTGGGGTTCACTACAAATAGCCACACCTTCCATATCAAATGATGTGAAAAACCGTTTAGAATCGATAGCCAATGCTCAACAACAACTGGCTGCGGTTATGTTTTACGGCTACGACGTCTGCTACGTTATCATCCGGATGGGGGCTGTTGTCGGCGGCACCGTAATATGGGATGAACGGGCTGAATTCGCCTTTCTTGACTGTCATCTGCCATGCCAAGTCAAAGTTCCAGTTCTTTACCGTGTAGCCTGCGCCCAGCGTGAAGCGGTTTGTTGCCTTCCAGTTGGTATAGTCGGTTGAAGAAGCGTAGCAGGAGCCGTTTGACAGGAGTGTTCCGTCTTTATCGCCCTTCATGTCGTACATGGGTGAAAGGAAATTGTATCCTGCACGCAGTGCCAACTCGGGCACCGGCTTGTATTCCAGGCCCAATTTCAGCGTAGAAACGCCTTTCAACGTCTCTTGTGTATGTTCATTCATCGCCCTGTCGCTATTGCTTACGCTATAGGCATCGCCATACCAATAGTCGTATTCATATCCTTCAATTACATGTGTGTCCATGTTTTGATAGGCTGCATATTCATACGAAGCGCCCAGGGCCAGGTAAGAACCGACCGTATGTCCCAAGCTCAGCCCGAATTTCCAGGGTGTATTGAGTTTGAATTCGTATCTTGAATTGGCTGTTTTTTCAGTAAACGACTCGCCTGTCCGCGCATCATACAGTCCGGTCTGTCCTTCTGTGGTCAAATCATACCATGTCGGCGTCGCCACGGAAAGCCCGATGCGGAAGGGAGAAGTAGCCACTGGACGGAAGATCACACCCAGCTTGATGTCGGCCCCAGCTCCCGTAATCATACGGTTGTCGGCAATTACGATGTCTTCGCCCGACACCAGATGCTCCATGTATTCAGAGTAGTCCTGGTAGTGCACCTGATGCAGGCCTACGGTTAAGCCCAGGTAAACTCTATTATTGATGTTCCCGCTGATATTAAAGTCATACTCTCCGATATAGCCTTTGCTGGAACGGTTGAAGCTATAGTAATCTGCCGAAACGTATTCAAACAAATCGGCTATCGAATCGTATGGGAGAGCTTGACTATACAAATTGTCGATGGCGTTCCACATCAGCTCCGCATGTTTAGCAGGCAATTCTTTCCCATAGGCATACTTCAGTGCGGTTAACTTGTTTTGAGAAGCATTTTCCAACTTGTCTGACGCACTAAGGATCTGGGCAAAATTCTTGCTTTTATGATAGTTGAAAGCAAAGTTGATGTAAGATTTGCTGTTATTTTTAACGGCATAGACAAATCCCAACTGGTCCAAGCTGGCCCTGGTCAGTCCTTCACCGGCAAATTTTTCACCGTTGGTCTGCATAACTAGGCTCCCCGACACATTAAGGGCTGACCGTCTAAACAGCCCTATGCCAGCGGGATTGGACGCCAGGGTCGAAATATCAGCGCCCAGGGCGTCCATTGCACCACCCATGCCGACATAGCGTGCGGTTCCATTGAGCTCATCTTCCACCATTTTGGTGTTCTCGTACGTTTCTTGCGCAGCAGAAGGCAAGGTTGTCAATGCCATCAATGCCACAAATATATACTTTGTCTTCATATCCTTTTCTCCATTTTATTGTTTAATCTTCTCAAGATACCTTACGTTGCTATTTCTTGCGTCCAAAATGTCCGCCGCCAGTTGTGCCGCCCCCTGAACGGCTGCCACTACCAAAGCTGCCGCCGGTGTTGCTGCCGCCCGAGCGGCTGCTATTGCCCATGCTGCTGTTATTGGTAGGGCGACTTGACGAAGACTGTGGCGACTGTCCCTGAATTTTCTGGCTACCAGCGTTGCCAAGTCCACGATTGCGAACATTCGTATTCTTGTTTCCATTGCTTTGGGTTCCTTTTCCGGAATTTCCCGTTCCTATGCCGTAGTTCTTTGTTCCAGAGGCTTGGTTTCTTGTGGGGAAGCCGTAATTTTTAGTCCCCGGTGTGCCTTTATACCTTGTCACCACCCGGTAGCCCGGATAATATCCGCCTCGCCAGCCATAATACCACGGGTCATACCATCCCCAGCGCGAATAGCGATAGTAGTAAGGTGAATACCATGAAAAAGAATACCAAGGGTCGTTCCAGCCATAGTACCACGGGTCATACCAACCCCAGCGCGAATAGCGATAGGGATAGTTCCAATAATAATCATAATATGAGTAGTATGACGGGCTGTAAAATCCGTAATAGTCGTCAAAACGGCTCATCCTGCGGCTGTAAGCATAGTCTTCCGTTTCGTCATAATAGCTCTCAGAACCTGGATAGACATGGATTTGCTCGGCCTCCAAGTCTTCCGGATACATGCCGTCACCTTCGCGGAACTCAATAATGTCATTCCCGAGCGAGTCAACACCTATTTTCTCATAATAGCTTTTGAGCTTGCCTCGACGGTTATATTCATCGACATCACGAGAGTATGGGACGCATGTCGGTCGTCCACGCTCTACTTTTTCTGTTTGTGTACTTGTTTTTGCACCTTTTTTCGGAACGAAATAAAGGTCGTCTTCCTGTGCCATTAAACATAAAGGCATTGAACAAACAAACGCGATAAGCAAGAAAAATTGTCTCATGGTCACATATTTTATGATTTCACATTACAAAATTATATTCTTTATACCTGCAAAAGTAAGGAAAAACCCTAAACGGCGATAGGATTTTCCCTATTTTTTTATAATTTTGCCTTTAAATGATGTCATCGTTATGAAATTTTTAATTGCAAAATTCAACTTCACCCCAAAGTCTGGCGCACAAGAGGCAAGCCAGATGAGGGAGATTGCTGCCGACCTGTTGTGCGACATTGTTGCAGAAGCAGGATTTGAGGCATTTGAGACGATTGAAAATGGCGTAAATGGGTATATTCAATCAACTCTTTATCATCAAGAGAGCTTGGATTTGGCGCTGCAAGACTGGCCGTTGGACGATATTTCCGTGTCCTACTCCATCTCTGAGGCTGAAGACAAGAACTGGAATGAGGAGTGGGAAAATACGGGCTTCGAGCCCATCGTCATCGATGATGCTGTCGTGGTCTATGATGCAAAAAGGACATATACGCCCGATTTCTTTTCCTCTTACAGATATTCGATTGGCATAGAGGCGCAAATGGCGTTTGGCACGGGTACCCACCAGACCACACGCATGGTCATTCAAGAGCTGCTCTGCTCTGAAATAAGAGGGAAAGAGGTGCTCGACTGCGGCTGCGGTACTGGGATTTTGGGGATTTTCTCCTCAAAGATGGGTGCGACGCATGTGGCGGCATACGACATTGACGAATGGAGCGTGAAAAACACCCAACACAATGCCGAGTTAAACGCAGTAGACAACATCACGCCCCAACTGGGCGACGCTTCCATCGTGCCGTTGATGGACAAAGAGTTTGACGTAGTGCTTGCCAACATCAACCGCAACATTTTACTTCAAGACATGCCTGTGTTCAGGCAATCGTTGAAAGAGGACGGCGGCCTGCTGATCATCAGCGGATTCTATAAAGACGATGTAGAGATGCTGATAGAAAAGGCGCAGGAACTTGGCTTGAAACCCATACGGCAAAGGGAGGAGGACGGCTGGTGCTGTCTTAGCCTTAAAACGATGTAAGCTCCTCTTGTCCATGCACTCACGCCATTCGGCCGCTTTGGCAGGAGGGAGGTCAATCTTCCAGAATGTTGTAATCGCCTATGGTAAGCACTTTTAGGTCGTATGCGCTGCCGTTGAAGACATTGAGGTCGACATATCCCTCAATACCGGGAAGTTTGCCCACGTCGGTATGTTGCCAAAAGTTCCATTTGCCCTGGTATTCGACTTTGTCGACATAATAATGGGCAATCCAATAGGGATAGTCGTCGAAGACGGCGGCATTCAAGTACGCCTCCTTGAACTTATAATAGGTATAGATGATAGGCTTGACATGGTATTTGTCTTCCACGATATGCAGCCAAGTCAGGATGTCACGCTGGAAATCCTCTATCGACTGGTCTTTGGGCTTGTTTTCCACGTCAAGCACTGGCGGCAGGTCGCCGTCCAGCAGGTGTACGTTTTGCAAGAAATGATAGGCTTGGCTTCGTGCTGAGGACCGGTTGCTCCAAAAATGGTAGGCACCTCTGATGAAACCGTGCTCACGGGCTTGAAAGAAGTTCTTCTTGAAATTTTTGTCTACACGGGTCGCTCCCTCGGTGGCTTTTACCATCACGAAGGTTATCGGCGACTTGTCAATGATGGCAGTTTGCAGCTTTTCCCAGTCAATCCTGCCCTGATAATGGCTGATGTCAATGCCGTGCACGTCGTATCCCTGGGGATAGTTGCCTTCTCCGTAGATGGCACGCCAGCGAAAACCGGTTGGGCCGACAAAAAGATAATAAAACAGCCAGACATAAGCAACAATAACGGCCACAGCTCCTATACATAAAGCCCAAAATGGGAGTTTTCGAAAGAACTTTGGCAGATGCAAAGGCATCAACCTCCGTTCTCTCGAAAGCTTCCTTCTTTTAGGCTTCAAAGCTGTTTTACGCCTTGAATGATGTCTGTTTTTGGATTTCACAACCGTCTGGTGCTGTCTAAGTGCTCGCTTGAATCATTTTGACAAAGGACTGTCTTACTCATGCTCCAAGGCCAATGTCTTGGTCGTCTGGTCACAAACCTCCGCCGGCCCCCAATATTGAATCGGCCCCGGATAGACGTAGCATGTCTCTTTTGCCCATCGATCTCTGCAAGCGGCAAAGGTCTTGAAGGGCTTGTCGTCCAAATCCACTAAAGCCTTACGAATCACAGGTTTCATCTCTCCACTACGCCGCTCCATGTTCATCATCATGGTGATTGGCACGCCGCCAGCTTTCCAGTCGGAGGTTTTTGCCGTGGTGTTTTTGACAATTGCCATATAACCCGTCTTGCCATTGGCAATCAAAAGTGCCGCGCTGGCACCAAGTGAATAGCAATAGTCTGCATCGAAATTTGACGGGGCGGCGCATCGTCCTTCGTAACCGAAGAAATGATGCTGCGTCGCGAATTTGCCTGTGAACTTCCCACTTCTTTTCCATTCTGCCAATTTGCGGGCACACATTTCAGACAACAATTTTTCCGTTTCTATCAATGAGACCTGTACGTTGCCATGCGGGTCGCGGTCAAGCGACAATTGCCGAGCCACCTCTTCGGGCAAAGTCTCAAATGTTTCTGCATTTTCTTTCGACAAATGCGACAAGATGTACTGGCGCTGCTCTTGTCTTCCCAAATTCTTGTATTCATCGCCATGGGCTGCCAAAAGGTCGTTCAACTCATCTATCAAACGCCCAATGGCTGGAATAAATTCTATCAACCCCTCCGGAACCAGCGCCACGCCGAAATTGTCGCCGCGGCTCGCCCTATAGGCTATGGTCTCGCACATCTGCTCTACAATCTGGTTCAAAGTCATGTCTCGAGCCTCCACCTCTTCTGAAACCAGGCAAATATTAGGCTGGCACTGCAAGGCACATTCCAGGGCGATATGACTGGCTGAACGTCCCATCAACTTGACAAAATGCCAGTACTTACGCGCAGAATTACAGTCTCTTTCAATATTCCCGACCAATTCCGAATAGGTTTTCGTTGCCGTATCAAAGCCGAAACTGGTTTCAATCTGGCTGTTCTTAAGGTCGCCGTCAATGGTTTTCGGACAGCCAATCACCTGGACACCACATTCCTTTGCAGCATAATATTCTGCCAACACACAAGCATTGGTGTTGGAATCATCGCCTCCGATGATGACAATGGCTTGAAGGTTCAGTTGCCGGATGATTTCCAACCCCTTTTCAAACTGATCCACCTGCTCCAATTTCGTACGTCCAGAGCCAATCATGTCAAAACCGCCTGTATTACGATATTCGTCCATCATCTCAGCAGTGATTTCAACGTATTTGTGGTCAACCAAACCACCTGGCCCCATCAAAAAACCATACAAACGGCTGTCTTGATTCAATTTCTTGATGGTGTCAAACAATCCCGAAATCACATTATGGCCGCCGGGAGCCTGGCCGCCACTCAAAATAATACCAACATTCATGGGAGCATGTTCACAAGGTTCTCCTTTTACAAAATGAACCAGTGGAAGCCCATAAGTATGAGGAAAGAGAGCCTTTATTTCCTCCTGATTACCAACACTTTGCGTGAAATCACCTTCTGCAATCACTACATTTCCCTGCAAGGCGTCGGGCAACTTCGGCTGATATGCCGAGCGTGCAATTTGCAAACAACTTTTTTCCATTTCAGATATATAATATTTGTTCTTAATAAGTTCCTTGAAGTCTGCAAATTTACATTATTTCAGCATGAAAAGCAAGACAAAACCTCCCTTTTTTCCAAAAAATGGTCTTTTCTTCTTCCTTACAAGGGGGGGCATAAGTGTTTTTACATTAGAATAATCTATTTTCATGTCATTTTTATGCTTTTCGTTAAATTGGAATTTTCTTATTGGCCAACTTGACATTTCCCTTGACGCAATTTTTCAATTCGCGGATTTGGTGTTCCCTGATAATAGCGGTTCTTGTCGAAAGCAAATGATTGTCCTGAAATAAATTCATAGCCACAAATGAAAGAGGCAATATCAACGCCAGACATTAGCGAATCACGATAATATACGTGGCTGCCATCGTGCGAATAATCAGTATCTGAATTATTGTCTGACACATAATCCTCATGTACATAATGGGATGGAAATATCACAAATGTCTTTGGATTGGCTCCAGGCAACAGGCGATTTTCATAGTAAACATGCTTGCTGTCGGCATACCAGTCACGATATCTTTCTACTCTATGGATGGTAGCAAAGTCAG
>ONQK01000146.1 GCA_900319895.1 uncultured Prevotella sp.
AGCATCACGCTGGAACTGCTCTCGCGCGGCTGCCAAAAGGTCGTTAGCGTAGAAGCCGACCGTGAACACCACAAATTCATCCGGCAATGTATCGAAAGACTGGGTGATGAAAAAGCTGTCGTGCTCCGCGGCGACGCCTTCCGCTTCATGAAAAGCTGCCATCAGCAATTCGACTTCATCTTTGCCGACCCCCCTTATGCGCTGGAAGAGCTGGCTAAAATCCCTGACCTTGTCTTTGAGCACCAATTGCTCAGAGCAAACGGTGTCTTCGTCTTTGAACATGGCAAAGGCCACGACTTCACCGCTCATAAATACTTTGTTGAGCACCGCCAGTACGGCAGCGTCAATTTCAGCATTTTCCAATAACACCTTAATTAATTATAACAGAGGCGACAGCAAGCGCACCAGCGACTCTCCCAAATGCTGCAAAAACGGCAACCGTTTAAGTTCCGTGTGTTTGTCGATCATGATACAATGCTCCATGTCATGTAAAAAAATGTCCTTTATCCGCAACGCCATCTCATCGTCATAGAAAAACGCATTGGCCTCAAAATTGTTCTCAAACGAGCGGAAATCGACGTTGGTCGACCCGCAGGTGCATAAAGTGTCGTCACAAACCAGCAATTTGCTGTGATTGAATCCTCTCTTGTAGAGATAGACCTTCACACCTGCCTCCAATGTCTCCAACACATAGCTCCGGCTCGCCCACTCCACGAATTTCGCATCGCTATGGCGCGGCACCATCAGCCGCACGTCGACACCCGCCAGCGCTGCCGTACGCAAAGCAAAAAGCACGGGTTCGGTAGGCAGGAAATAAGGTGTCTCAATGTAGACATAGTGCCGAGCCTCGAGCAAGATCCGGACATAGCCTTGCATGATGTCGGGCCATTGGCTGATGGGGCTGCTGGTCACGATTTGGGTCAGGCAGTGATTGTCCAAACTAACGGGCAGCTCCGGATAATAGATGCGGTTCGTAATCAGTTCGCCCGTCACAAAATACCAATCGATGAGAAAAGTGCGTTGCAACCCGTAGACGGCGCCACCATGGATGCACAGGTGCGTGTCGCGCCATGCCATTTTCGCCGTTCCACGCAGATAGCGCATGGCAATGTTCATGCCGCCGATGAAACCGTAGCTGCCGTCGATGACGCATATTTTATGGTGGTTGCGGTAGTTTACCTTGCTCGTAAATGCGGGGAAACGGACGGGCATGAAGGGTTCCACCTGGACACCACCCGACTTCATGCGGCTGAAAAAGCTGTTTTTCACCTTCCAACACCCTACATCATCATAAACCAGCCTCACCTCCACGCCCTCGCGCGCCTTGTCAATAAGACAGTCGGCTATCAGCTGGCCCAGAGGGTCGTCGTCTATGATGTAAGTCACCAAATGGATGCTGTGGCGCGCCTGTCGTATCTTTAAGATAAGGTTTTGGAAAAAGTCATAGCCTTCAGTAAAGACCTCCACCTCGTTGTCCTTGAACGGCAGCGCCCAACTCTGGTTGGTGAACAGCTGGATGAGCGACAGATGCTCAATCGGATATTGCAGGTTCTTCTGCTCGGCAAACTCCAACATCGACCGCGTGGCCAGGCGGTCCAAGCTATGCTGGTTGATATGGCGCTCTTTACGCGTGTTTTGCCCGAAAAAGAAGTAAAGCACGATGCCCACCACGGGCACGAACGCCATAACCATCAGCCATGCCATGGTTTTCACAGGTTGCCGGTTCTCCATCAATACCGTAATCATGGACACGGATACGATGACGATGTAGATGATAATCAATAGTGTTGTCAGTAGATTCACAAGACAGCGTTTTTTCGGATAAATATCTGGAAGTCATGCTGCCCAAAAGGCAACTGGCTCGTTGTTTTTTGTTCATTGTACCTCACTGGCTATTTGAAGCCTGCGAGTTTATGGGTTTGCAGCGAGAGCCGCCACCTCGGATGCCGGCAAATATAGTCTGTGCATGCCTGGGTGATCTGGCGATTTCTTTGCGCATCACCCACATCGCAAGGCTGCAGGTAATAAAAATCAGCGCAAATGCCGAAGTCCTCGACAGAGTCGTCGCCCACATAAATGCATTTCAGTTCATTGCATCGCTCGACCACCACCTTTCCCTTGGGAGAGACCGTGAGCCAGTCAATGCCGTCGACCACGGGCCGCGTGCCGTTGCTTTCCATGGCGATTTCGAAGCCCGAGGCATGCAGCTTCTCAACCAAAGAGGCATCCACCTGCAGTGCGGGCTCGCCACCGGTCAACACGACGAAACGTGCAGGAAAAGCCAGCGCCGCCGCCACGATCTGCTCGTCGCTCATCTCCACATATGCCTCAAAGTCTGTGTCACAAAAGGGACAAGCCAAGTTGCAGCCGCTAAAGCGTATGAAGACGGCGGCACGTCCTGTGTTTTTACCCTCGCCTTGAAGCGAATAAAATATTTCGTTCACACGTTTCATGCCCATCAGCCTCATGCTTTCTATTCGTCCACTTCATAAATCGCCAAATTGCCATCACTTTCCTGCACTGTTGTGCGATAACAATTAGGGATTTGCTCTGTTATCCAGCGTGCCAGGTTCTCCGAAGTGGGATTGAACGGCAACACATCGTTGATGTAAGCGTGGTCAAGCACGTCCTGGATGCGTTGTTTGATAATGGTAAAGTCGACGACCATGCCGTTTTCATCCAATTCTTTTGACCGGCAACACACCACGACATGCCAGTTGTGGCCGTGCAGCTGGCGGCACTTGCTCTCGTAGTTCAACACCAGCTTGTGGCTAGCTGAGATTTCAAAACTTTTCTGAATATAATACATTTTTTCTCCTATCTTTATTTTTGGGGTTTACACTATGATACTTCCACCAAACTTGGCCGCCATTTCGCTGCGCCGCTGGTGGAATATTTGGTATTCTTTCATCAGTTCCATCATCCGCTCGGGCTCATCAGCGGCCTGTTTGATTTGTTTTTTCAGCTCTTTGAGCTTGTTTTCCACATACACCTTGCGGAAATCCGTGAGCAAATGGTCTGCCTGCAAGATCAGTTTTTCGACCTGCCGCTTTTCCCATTGTTCCGCTTGAAAAGCCCTCTCCCGTCGCTCTTCTTCGTCCAACGGGCTTTCCGCGGGGAGCCTGTCGTCATATTTGTTCAACTCTGGCAAGTCTGCAAGTTGGGCCGTCAGCCCTATCGCCAGTTGGCTGACCTCAATTCGATGGTGGCGGGCAAAATAATCGATGCACGAAAAGCCTTCCTCATTGCTTTTTTCCGCCGCCTCATATAAAATTGCCCTCAACAGCTCGTTTTTCAGCTGCAACCCATCCTGTTCCAAGTTCAAATAGATGTATTGTGCCACCGAAAGGTCGCATAGGCTGCCGTCCTCGTTCTCGACGTCATTGAAAATGATTTTCTCGCCATGCTGAATGACCAGCTGGATGATCATCCGCTCAACCTCATCATCGTGTTGAGGTGCCATCATCTGCCGGACGACGGCATTTTGAACGGCTTTTTGCTCCTCCTGCACTGCTTGTTTCTCACGTTTTTCCTTGTCTTGGAGAATAAATCGGTTCATGGCGTTGACCAGCGTGCTTTCAGGTATGACAAAACGTTGTGAGCAGTCCTGAATATAAGTCGAGCGGATAATCGGATTTTGGATTTGTGCGATGCTTCCCACTATCGAGTTGATTGCCTCTGCCCGCTTGAGCGGGTCGGTTTGCGCGCCTAAGAGCAAGTTGCTCTTGAACTGGATAAAGTCGGTCTGATGCTCCTCAATGTAGCGCTGAAACTCCTCTGCCGTATGTTTTTTGGCAAAACTGTCAGGATCCTCGCCGTCGGGCAGCAGCAAGACCTTAATCTTCATACCCTCTGCCAACAGCATGTCGGTTCCTCTGATGGCCGCATGGATCCCCGCCTCATCGCCGTCATAGAGCAACACAATGTTTTGCGTGAACCGATGCAGCATGCGCACTTGATGGACGGAGAGAGCGGTCCCAGAGTTGGCGACCACGTTCTCGATGCCGCTTTGATGCATCGAGATTACGTCCGTATACCCTTCCACCATATATACACAGTCTGCCTTTGCAATGGCTTTTTTGGCTTGAAAAATACCGTAAAGCTCGCGCTCCTTGTGATATATTTCACTCTCCGGCGAGTTGACATACTTCTGGTTGACACCTTTGGTACGCTGGTCGAGCACACGGCCGCCGAAACCGACGACCTTTCCGCTTACCCCTATCCACGGGAAAATGGCGCGGTTGGAGAAGCGGTCGATTAATTTCCCCTCCTCGGTCTTGATGCAAAGCCCCGTCTTGACCAAGAATTCCTCCTTGTAGCCCTGGGCCAATGCCGCCTTCGCGAGGGCCGATCGGCTGGGGAGCGAAAAGCCGAGTTGGAACTTCTTGATGATGTCATCTCTGATGCCCCGTGAGCGGAAATAGGCGAGCCCAACGGCCATCCCGTCTTGGTGATGGTGTAGGATCTCACTGAAATAGCCTGCCGCCCAGTTGTTGACGATGAACATTGATTCGCGTTCGTTTTGCTGCTCACGCTCCTCATCACTGATTTCTCGCTCTTTGATTTCAATATGGTACTTTCGTGCCAGCCACCGCAGCGCCTCCGGATAGGTCATTTGTTCATGTTCCATGATGAACCCGACGCTGTTCCCGCCTTTCCCACAGCCAAAACACCGGCATGTGCCACGCGAAGGAGAAACGACGAAAGAGGGTGTCTTCTCATTGTGAAACGGGCATAATCCTTTATAGTTGGAACCGGCTTTCCGAAGGGTCACAAACTCGGAAACCACCTCCACGATGTTGGCGGCGTCCATGATGCGATCTATCGTTTGTCGGTCTATCATTCGCATATGTTTTGAATGTACAAAGATAAATATTTTTTTTTATTTCCATCTGGTTTTACCATAAATTCTTATAAAAGACACAGCAATTTAACCCGTTGTCCCAAAAACATGCCATAAAAGCATAAAAACGAAAAATTCCTCTGTTTTTATTCAGTTTTAACATTCTTTTTTCGTTTTTTCTCATCATTTGTATTATCTTTGTCTCCGCCTTTTGCTCTCACGGGCATCATCATTAACGCCAAACCATAACAAAACTTCAATAAGTCAGTAAAATAAATCTGCATTTTTTAATTAAAACAACTAAATTATAAAATTTATGAGAAAAAAATCTTTACTCTGTACATTAGTACTTGCTTGGTTCACAGCTTTTGCTGCACTGGCAGAAGGGTCAGAAGTTGTTAGCATCTTGGAAGAGAATTTCAATGCCTTCACGGAAGGAAGCGAGACAGCCCCGGCTAGCACAGACATCAGTTCCGGCTATACGGGCAAGTTGAAGACGACACTCACAGGCTGGAGCGGCTCCAAAGTATATGAAGCAGGCGGAAGTCTGAAAATCGGCGACAACGGCTACCTGCAGACGGCCAACACGGACATGTCTGCCAACGGCGGCAACCTGAAAATCACATTCCGCGTAAAGGCCATCGACACAACCGGCGGTGTCATTCAGCTTTTGCTCAACTCAACATACTCGACAACGGCGACTGTCTATGTCGACGACAACAAATGGACAACCATGGAAGTTATCGTAGGCGGTGGAAAAGAGAACGGCTATCTGCGCATCAAGCCCTATCTGATGGCGAGCGGCATGCTGATTGACAGCTTGAAAATCGAAGCAAGCGAGGCATTCATAGGAGCCCCCGAAGCCACCCAACCAACCCAGGCAGACGGCACATCCTTTACCGCTACATGGAAGGCTGTGGCCGGCGCGACGAGCTATATGCTGGACGTTTACACCAAAAACGGCTCAACCAAAGAATATTTCTTGCAAAATGAAGTCGTTTCAGGCACTACAAAGAAAGTGGAAAACCTGGACGCCTCCAAAAAATACTTCTTCGCCGTACGCGCACAAAAAAATGAATACGTTTCAAACTATTCAAACGAGATCAGGGTCGTAAAAATCATCAGGAGCCTGAATACACCAGTAGCAAAAGAAGCAACAGGCATCACCGATGCAAGCTTCACCGCAAACTGGGAACCTGTCAATGATGCCGAAGGCTATGAAGTGGCACTTTATAAAGCCGAGACACTGAAGAAAGACTCTATGGTCAACATGCTGCACGACGACTTCTCGGGCTTCAAGGAAGGCACGCTGAGTGTGCCCAGCTATCCATCCAACTATAGTTTGGACGACTATACCTCCGTACCAGGATGGTCTGGCTCAAACACCGTTTGTGCAAATGGCTATTTCGGCATCAGCCCATACGCCGACCAGCCTGGCTACATCTGCTCACCAGCAATCGACTTGTCTAAAAACAACGGTAAGTTCAAGGTGACCATGAAAGCCGCCTGCAACTATTACGGTACATACAAAGAAGATAGCGTAAAAATCTACATATACAATGGCAACAACGAGAAAATAGACAGCACGACATTAATGGTGGAAGGCAGATTCGCCGAATACTCTTTTGAGTCAGAAAAAGGAACAGGCGAAACCTACATCTACATCTCCTATGACAACAAAGGAAGCTATTACAAATTCTTCATCGACGAGATTGCCGTTGCCCAAGAACTCGCGGCGGGCGAAGTGGTGACTTCATGGCTAGGCAACACCGATGTGGAGAACGTCACTTCTTATACGTTTGAAGTTCCATTTGAAGAAGGGGTGAGCTATGCTTATTACGTCGCAGCCTATGCTCCAACCGTAGGCGGAAGCACTTACACGGGCTACTATATAACCTACATCTACTCCTCAAATTCCAATAAGGTTACCGTTACAGCACCAACAGGCATCAACGACATCACAGGCAAGAGCGGCTGCGTGAAAGACGGTGCATGGTACACCTTGCAAGGCGTTCGCCTCAACGGAAAACCAAGCCACAACGGTATCTATATCTTTAATGGTAAAAAAATTGCAATTAAAAATAAATAGAACCAGAAACCGACAATTTAAAGTAAAATGAGAAAAAGTTTAATAACAACAGCACTATTACTTACGACGCTGTGTGCATTTGCAGGTCCTGTCAGTCAAGAAACTGCCATGCAAACAGCTCAAAAGTTTCTTAATAAGCGAGGCGGCAAGAAAGCCGCCCCGCTTAAATCTGTCACGCCCAAGGCACGGCTGCTCAAAAGTGCCGCCGCTGGCAGCAATGCCCCCTATTACATCTTCAATGTCGGAGACGCGGAAGGCTTTGTCATCGTTTCCGGAGAAGACACCGCCATTCCCGTACTCGGCTATGCAGAAGAAGGAACTTTCGACTGGGAAAACATGCCCGAGAACTTGCGTGAATGGATGAAAATCAATGAAATCTACATGGAAAACTGCCGCAAGGGCAACGGTGCACCACAAAGCCCCAAACAGAAAGGAACCGTGGTGAAAGAACCATTGTTAGGCGACATTAAATGGGGACAAGACGACCCCTACAACCTCAAATGCCCGACCTATACAGAGGAGGGCACCACCAAGCACTACTATGTGGGGTGTGTTGCAACGGCAGCAACGCAAATCATGCGCTACTATAACTATCCCACAAAAGGCAATGGCTCAAAAACCTACACAGACAAGACAGGATGCGGTCAAACCATGAGTGCTGATTTTGGCAACACGACTTATGATTGGGCAAACATGCTCACCTCATATCGGGAAGTGACACCGACAGAACAACAAAAGGAAGCCGTCTCAACATTGGCGGCACATTTTGGCGTTGCCGTCGACATGGAATACCAGAAAGGTGGCAGCGGCGCCGTCTCGCCCATCGTGCCACATGCTTTCCGCCATTATTTCCTCTATGACAGTGGTACAACAATGCGTAAACGCAACTATTACGACACCTCGGAATGGATTGAAATCATCAAAAAAGAAATCGACGAAGAACGCCCTGTTTACTATGCCGCATCAAGCGAAGACGGACTGGGCGGGCACGCTTTCCTATGCGATGGCTACGACACCGAAGACTTCTTTCACTTCAACTGGGGATGGTATGGCAATTACAACGGCTATTTTAGCGTCAACCACCTCGAGCCGGCCGGCCTCGGCGAAGGTGGCGGAAAAGGACAATACAACATCGACCAGGAAATCATCACAGGCATTCAGCCACCGACCAATGGAGCCACCGCTTACGAGCGCCCGCTCTATTTCTCAACGCTGATGACATACAATGACTTCGGAGATGAGTTCTCTATCGGCGGCACCATCGAGAATTACGACGTCACACCATTTTCAGGGCAAATTGGCGCAGTACTTGTGCGCAACGGACAGATTATAGCCGAGCTCAAAGCAGAGAATTACACCATAAACGCTTACGAGAACCGTCGTACAGGCTACACCATGGGACTTGTTGTGCGCAATGCGACGAAAGAAGTAGGCTCAAATATCGAAGACGGAGATGCCTACATACACGTCGCTTTCAGGGAAAAAGCAACCGACGAGTGGCAACTCATGCGCCACGCCATCGGACGCAATCCAAGGAACATCCCCTACAGCTATCGCATCAAAGCGAGGGTGAAAAACGGATACATCGAAATCGACGAGGTGGAAATGCCGAAGCCTGACGTAACGATTTTGGAGAAACTGGAACCTTCCATCCCAGAAGTCTACGCCAAAGGAAGCGTCGTGTTCCCGATGTCATTGCGCAACGACAGCAAACATCTCCATCTGAAAAACATCGTCGTACGCTTCCAG
>ONQK01000174.1 GCA_900319895.1 uncultured Prevotella sp.
ACACACAATTGGGTGACCATTGTAAAATAACGCATAAGATATTTTTTCATTTGGTTTGTGGCAGCCTATTGGCTGTCACATTTTTTTTGACCAAAATGAGGGGGGGGAAGACGATGAAAACTAAGGGATTTACCGATACATGAAATGCCCCCGAAAGTTAGACAAAAAAATCGGGGGCATTTCATGTTTACAAATGGTGTCTGCTGTGTTCTTTGCAGCAAAGATGTCCTTTCCTTCGAGCTTGTCTCGATATTTGGTCAAAGGCTATTCGGTGCAGTCTTTGCTTGCCATGACTACGCCTACAAGGATGGCGATGCTGCCCAGCCATCCCATCATGGTCATGCGCTCGTTGAGCACAATCCAGCTTGCCACGATGGTTGCCACTGGGCTGAGGTAAATGTAGTTGGCAGAGATGACGGCCCCCAGCTGCTTGGTGACGACGCTCCAAAGGGCGAAGCACAGGAGCGAAGCCACTATTCCAAGGAACAGCAGGTTGAACAGGATTGTGGGTTGTGCCAGTCGGCCGAGGTCGAACTGCCAAGGCATGAAAAGGAAGATGGGCAGGGTGGTGAGTAGGCCATAGGCAAATACTTTCCGGGTGATGAATACGGGTGAGTATCGGTTTGTGACGTTTTTCATCAGCAAACAGTATACGCCAAAGCAGAACGAGGAGAGCAAGGCCAGCAAGTCGCCTTTTGGATTGACTTTTAGTGTGCCAAATTGCCCGTCGAAGATGATGATTGCCACGCCAAGCAGTGCCAGCAGGGTTCCTGCTACGATGAGCCTGGTCATTTTTATGCTTTTGGTGAAGATGTAGGCAAGCAGTAATGTAAAGAGCGGAGAGCCGGCCACTATGAAGCTGACGTTGTTGGCGAGTGTGTACTGCAGTGCATAGTTCTCGGAGATGAAGTACATTGACCCTCCTGTTGTCCCGAGCAAAAACATGTAGAATTCGTCTTTCCAGTTGTCTGACCATAGTTTCTTGGGACTGATGAACAGTATGCCGATGTAGGCGATGACCATTCTGGCGAAAAAGAGTTCGTCTTCTCTCATGCCGTCTTGCATGAGCACCTTGCTGCTGATGAGTGTGCTTCCCCAGATGCAGACAATGATGAATGCGATGATGTGGAATTTTAGTTTAGGTAGTTTTTGCATATTGATTGTTGTTTTTAGGCTTTGTTGGTTTATGTTTGAGGTACATTGTCATTTTCTTTTGATGATGTTGCGCTGTTGGGTGATGCTTTCTTCGTGGATGCTTTGAAACACCTTGCGCATCGTTTCTGCCGAGATGCGGTATTGCTTGCCTAGTAGTTCTCTTGACACCATGATTTCGTCGTAGCGCTCGGGTTGAAGGACTGCGATATTGTTGTCGCGCTTATAGTGTCCGATTTCCCGGCTAACATCCATTCTCTTGCCTAGCAGCTCGATGAGTTGGTGGTCGATTTCATCAATCTCGTTTCTGAGTTCCAGCAATTTCTTGTTGGATTTTTTTTTCTCCCTGATGACTAATTGATGGATGATGTCATAGAGCTTGTCTGGCGTGAGCTGCTGTTCTTTGTCTGTCCATGCCTGTTCTGGCTGACAGTGCGTCTCCACGATGAGCCCGTCAAACCCCAAGTCGAGTGCATGCTGGCTGAGTGGTTTGATGAGTTCTTTTTTCCCGCCGATGTGACTGGGATCGCAGATGATGGTCAATTCTGGCATTCTTCTCCGCAATTCGATGGGGACTTGCCACATGGGCGCGTTACGGTAAATTTTGTTACCGAAGCTAGTGAATCCACGGTGAATGGCAGCCATTCTTTTGATGCCTACACGCTCCAGGCGCTCGAAAGCGCCCATCCAGAGCCCTAGGTCGGGACTCATCGGATTTTTTATCAGCATGCACGCATCGCTTCCTCTCAGGCAGTCTGCCAATTCTTGTATCGCGAAGGGGCTGGCCGTTGTCCTGGCCCCAATCCAAAGGATGTCGATGGCGTATTCCATGGCTTTTTCCACATGCTCGGGTGTCGCTACTTCCGTGGCGACAAGCATCCCCGTTTCTTTTTTCACCCGTTGCAGCCATTGCAGCGCTATTTCTCCATTGCCTTCAAAGCCTCCGGGTTTGGTGCGCGGCTTCCAAACGCCAGCTCTGAAGCATTGGCAGCCGTGGCGGCGCAGCTGTTGTGCGGTGCAAACGACTTGTTCCTCGGTCTCGGCCGAGCAGGGGCCGGAGATGAGCAGTGGCTCCTTGCCGTTCGGGCTGAAAGGTAGTGGCTTGTTGGCTATGGGCATGTTTTGGAAGTGCTTATTTCTCTTGTTCTTCGAGCGGAAATAGTCCGAATAGTTTAGCGTCAATCATGTCTGTGACGAGTTGGAAGTCTTGTGGGTTGTTTTCAAACTTGACGTTGTCGCCGTCGACAATAATCAAGTGCCCTTTGTAGGTCTTGATCCAGTCTTCGTAGCGTTTGTTGAGTCCTTGCAGATAGTCGATCCTGATGGTTTTTTCGTATTCTCTGCCTCGTTTCTCGATTTGCGAGACGATATTGGGGATGCTTGAACGGATGTAGATCATCAGGTCGGGAAGACTGACGAGTGACATCATGAGTTCAAACAAGTCTTGATAATTGTCAAAGTCGCGGTCGCTCATCATGCCCATCTCGTGCAGGTTGGGAGCGAAAATCCTTGCGTCCTCGAAAATAGTCCGGTCTTGGATGACAGTTTCCCCACTTTTGTGGATGTCTACGATATCTTTGAAGCGTTTATTCAGAAAATATATCTGTACGTTGAACGACCACCGCTCCATGTCGGCGTAAAAGTCGTCCATGTACGGATTGTTGTCAATCGACTCAAATCGCGGTGTCCATCCATAACGCTTGGCAAGCATTCTGGTCAATGTCGTTTTGCCGCTTCCTATGTTTCCTGCTATGGCTATATGCATATTCTCTAATCTTTAGTCTCTTTAATTTATTTGTTTTAAGGAGTTTTTTTTATTGTTCCCGTTATTTTTGAGGCAAATTGGGAAATAGCCCGAAAAGCCTGGCGTCGATTTTGTCGACAATGCCTGCAAAATCTCTGGGTTGATGCTGGAAATCGATGTCGTCGACGTCAATCACCAGTTTTTCACCATCATATTTGTTGAAAATAAACTCCTCGTAGCGTGCATTCAGGTTTTGTAAATACTCAATGGGCATGGTTTGTTCGTATTCGCGTCCTCGCTTTTGGATATTTGCTACCAAATGCGGTACGCCTGCCCTCAGATAAATCATCAGATTGGGCAGCTTCACCACATGCATCATCTGTTCGAACAGTTCCATATAAGTTGCAAAGTCACGGTCAGACATGTTTCCCATCGCTTTGTTGGTTGCCGTGAATACGTGCACTCCCTCGAAGATGCTGCGGTCTTGGACAATGGTGTGGCTGGCACGCACAATGTCCAATAAGTCACGGAAGCGCTGTTTGAGAAAAAACACTTCCAGGTTGAACGACCAACGGGGGATGTCGCGGTAATAGTCCTCCAAATAAGGATTGTAGTCCACCGCCTCAAAGCGTGCCTCCCAGCCGTAGTGATGAGCAAGCATTGTGGTCAAGGTCGTCTTGCCGCTACCGATATTTCCTGCTATGGCAATATGCATCTGACTTTTAATTTATATAGAATTAGGTGTAAGTCTTTTTCTCATAAAGACACCGCAAAGTTAATCAAAAACCCTGAATTTACAGCATGATTTTTCAAGTTTAATGCGCTTTTTTTCGTATCGTAGTCTTGGAGAACGGCTCGGGAGAGCGGCAACAGTGTTCAAAACCAAAGGCGTCTTGCCGCATGGAAAGATGGCGGCAAGGGGCTGCCCGACAAATTTTCATGTAAAGTGCTTTATTTTTTAAGAAATTGTATAAAAAACATCAAAAAATGAGATTTTCCACACAAAAATAGTTATCTTTGTGCGAAAATATAAAAAATGCGTGTTTATGTTTAAAAAAGAAACTTACATTAAACGCCGTAACGAATTGAAAACAATGGTCGGAAACGGCGTCATAATCTTATTCGGAAACAACGAATCACCCTGTAACTATCCTAATAATGGCTATTACCCGTTCCGCCAAGACTCTTCATTCTTGTATTACTTCGGACAGCAGCGCGACGGGCTGGTGGGGGTCATGGATATAGAGAATGACAGAGATACGCTCATTGGAAATGATATTGACATAGAGGATATCGTGTGGTATGGTTCTGTAGACAGTGTCCGCGACCTTGCCGCGCAGGTTGGCGTGGAGCATTCGGCACCCATCGCAGCGCTGCAAGATATTTGCAACAATGCCCAAAAACAAGGGCGAAAGATACACTTCCTGCCTCCTTACCGATTTGACACAAAGCTTCAAATCACCGACTTGCTGGGCATCCACCATAGCCAGCAAAAGAATGCAGCGTCAATGGAATTGATACGTGCCGTAGTGAAAATGCGTTCAGTCAAAGATGCGGAGGAAATCGAGGAACTCGAGCGCGCGGCAGAAATTGGCTACAAGATGCACACCACTGCTATGCGCCTGACCAAGCCCGGCGTGACAGAAAAGTTCATCGGTGGGCAAATCGATGGCATCGCTGCTTCATACGGCGCCAAAGTCAGCTTCCCAACGATTTTCTCGCAACATGGAGAAATCATGCATGGGAATCCATCTATGGCAACGTTGGAAGCCGGGCGTCTTGCCTTATGCGATTGCGGAGCAGAAACCATCAATTTTTATTGTTCCGACAACACTCGCACGCTGCCCGTCTCAGGAAAATACACGCAACGCCAATTGGAGATTTACAGCATCGTGGAAGCATGTCATGACCATGCCCTGGAAATATCCAAGCCGGGCGTAAGATACATGGATGTACATCTGTCCGTCTGTCGCATGATGGCCGACCGCCTGAAAGAGCTCGGACTCATGAAAGGAAATACCGAAGATGCCGTGCGCGCCGGTGCCCACGCCATGTTCCTGCCGCATGGACTAGGCCACATGATGGGAATGGATGTACACGACATGGAAGGGCTCGACCAGCGAAATGTGGGCTTTGACGAGGAGACACAGCCGATGCTCGACCAGTTTGGCACCAATGCACTGCGCATGGGAAGACGCTTGGAAGAAGGGTTTGTGGTGACCGATGAGCCAGGTATATACTTTATTCCCGCACTCATTGACGACTGGCGCGCGCAAGGCCTGCACAAGGATTTTCTCAACTATGACCTTATCGAGACCTACAAGGACTTCGGAGGCATCCGCATAGAAGACGACATCCTCATCACAAAGGATGGCTGCCGATTTATAGGGAAAGAGCTCATTCCCTACCACCCCAAAGATGTGGAAGAATACATGGCAAATCACTAAATATTTCATATAAAAACCATTTAAAATTCAATTTAACAAAAAAATGAAAAAACTGATGACTCTTGCGCTTGTTGCACTTACTGCATTCAGCGCAAACGCACAGAGCAACAAGCCTGTGTTCACGGTTGTAAAGGAAAATCCTATTACAAGTATCAAGAACCAAAGCCGTTCAGGCACATGCTGGGCTTACTCCACATTGAGCTTTTTTGAAAGCGAAATCCTGAAAAAAAGCGGTAAAACCTATGACCTTTGCGAGTCTTTTGTTGCCAACAAAGACTACATGGATCGTGCAGTACAAGTCGTTCGCCTGCATGGCGACTGCCAATTTGCACAAGGCGGTAGCGCTTACGATGTTTACCATGTACTGAAAAACTACGGCATCTGCCCAGAAGAAGCAATGCCGTTCCCAGGTTCGCTCTATGGAGATTCACTCAATAACTACAACGAGTTCTTCTCTGTCCTGGAGCCCATCGTCAACGCTGTTGCCAAGAGCAAGGCACCTAAGATTTCAAGCCAATGGAAGGTCAGCCTGCAAGGCGTTCTTGATGCATACCTTGGCAAATGTCCAGAAGAATTTACATACCAAGGCAAAAAATACACACCGAAATCTTTTGCGGCAAGCCTTGGGCTGAATTGGGACGACTATGTAACTTTCACAAGCTACACACACCATCCCTTCTGGACAGAATTCCCCGTTGAGGTTCAAGACAACTGGCGCAACCCAGGCAGCTGGAACGTGCCCATGGAAGATATGATGCGCATCATCGACAACGCTGTCATGAATGGCTACACCGTGGCATGGGGGGGAGACGTCTCTGAAGAAGGATTCACACGCCAGGGACTGGCCTACATGATTGACACAAAGGCGACAGAAAGCCTTGCCGGAAGCGACATGGCACGCTGGCTCAACCTTACAAAGGCAAAACGTACCAGCCTGCTTGACTCACTGGGATGCAAAGTCCCTGAAATCGTTCCGACACAAAAAATGCGCCAAGAACGTTTCGACAACTGGGAACTCACAGACGACCATGGCATGTTGATCTATGGCATCGCAAAAGACCAGCATGGCCGCGAATACTACATGGTAAAGAACTCATGGGGTGAAACCGGTGAGTACAAAGGAATTTGGTACATGACCAAGACTTTCATCGCTGCAAACACGATGGATTATATGGTGAACAAAAATGCAGTACCCAAGGACATTCGGAAGAAGCTCGGCATTTAACCGTTTTCATATTTTACACCAAAGACTCCGCATGTATGCCGCATGCGGAGTTTTTTTCGACCTGTTGGCAAAGCCGGAAAGACAAAAACGCCACAATAGCATACAACATGGCCCAAATAAGGAAAAATGAAGAAAAAATATTGCAAGAAAACGTTTTTTTCATTCTTTTTTTGTACCTTTACACGCAGAAACAATACTTTTGCTAACCAAACTGTCGCTTTTGAGGCACCACGGAAAGCAACTTTTGTATTCGGAAAATAATAATAAAACAATATAAATGCATTTCAAATGGAATTACAAACCACCTACATCACAAGAACAGGAAGTAGCTGAGGAGCTCGGTAAAAAGCTGGGACTCAGTCCTTTGCTCGGCTCACTGCTTCTCAAGCGTGGGATTTCCACAGAATCTGCCGCCAAACGTTTTTTTCGTCCACAACTTGCCGACCTCATCAACCCTTTCCTGATGAAAGACATGGATGTCGCAGTTGACCGTCTGAACGATGCCATGGGACGCAAAGAGCGAATTTTGGTATATGGAGATTACGATGTAGATGGCTGCACGGCAGTTGCGTTAGTGTATAAGTTTCTGCAGCAGTTTTATTCAAACATAGACTATTACATACCAGACCGATACGACGAAGGCTATGGTTTGAGCAAAAAAGGAATAGAATATGCACAGGAAACGGGTGTTAAATTGGTCATCATCCTCGACTGCGGCATCAAGGCAGTAGAGCAGATAGCCTATGCCAAGGAACTTGGCATCGACTTTATCATCTGTGACCATCATGTGCCTGACGAGGAAGTGCCGCCCGCCGTGGCGATACTCAACCCTAAACGCCCTGACGACACCTATCCCTTCAAGGACTTGTGCGGTTGTGGCGTTGGCTTCAAGTTCATGCAGGCTTTTGCCAAGAACAACGGCATCCCTTTTTCGCGCCTCATCCCCCTGATGGACTTCTGTGCGGTGAGCATTGCGGCAGACCTGGTCTCAGTTGTGGAAGAAAACCGTATCTTGGCATATCATGGGCTCAAGCAATTGAACCAAAACCCGAGCGTTGGCCTGAAAGCCATTATCGACATTTGCGGGCTGACGGGCCGCGACATTTCCATGAGCGACATCATGTTCAAGATCGGGCCGCGCATCAATGCCTCCGGGCGCATGGAAAACGGCAAGCAAACGGTTGATTTGCTCGTTGAAAGAGATTTGCACAGGGCGCAGCGTGAGGCCCGGCTCATAGATGAATACAACGACCAGCGCAAAGACATTGATAAACAGATGACCGAGGAGGCCAACTCCATTGTTGAAAAACTGGAAAGCCAAAAGCATCAACCCGCTATCGTATTGTATGACGAAAACTGGAAGAAAGGGGTCATCGGCATCGTGGCATCACGAGTGACAGAAATGTATTTCCGCCCGACCGTCGTCTTGACGCGTGACGGCGACTTGGCGACAGGTTCGGCACGCAGCGTGGCCGGATTTGACGTGTATTCTGCCATTAAACATTGCCGCGACCTGCTGTTGAACTTCGGCGGTCATACCTACGCTGCCGGATTGACCTTGAAATGGGAAGATGTACGCGAGTTCAGGCAACGGTTCCATCAATTTGTCGAGAACAACATACATATTGAGCAAACCGAGCCCTCGTTAGACATCGACGCTAAAATAGACTTTAAGGACATCAACAAGCATCTTTATAATGACTTGCGCCGTTTTGCCCCTTTCGGGCCAGGCAATCAGAAGCCTGTTTTTTACACTGAGAACGTCTATGATTTCGGAACCAGCAAAGTGGTAGGCAGGGAGCAAGAGCACATCAAGCTGGAACTGGTGGACTCCAAGTCCAGCCATGTGGTCAATGGCATAGCCTTTGGGCAAAGTGCGGCTGCCCGCTACATCAAGTCGAAACGCTCTTTCGACATTGCGTTTACCATTGAGGAGAATATTTTCAAGCGCAATCAAGTGCAGTTGCAGATAGAGGACATTCGTCCGACTGAGAACGAAGAAGCATAGGAGAGTAGGGGAGTGGCTGCTGATAAGTTTTTAGAGGTTTTGCAGGAATACTGGGGCTATGGCTCTTTCCGAAGTATTCAGCGCGACATCATTGAAAGTATCAGTAGTGGCAAAGACACGCTAGGCCTCATGCCTACGGGAGGCGGGAAGTCCATCACGTTTCAAGTCCCTGCACTGGCAATGGAGGGCGTGTGCATTGTCGTCACGCCATTGATTGCGCTGATGGACGATCAGGTGGCGCATTTGCGCAAGCACAATGTTGTCGCTGCGGCTATTCATGCAGGCATGTCATATGATGAAATCTTGCAAAAACTGGATGCCTGCATTTATGGACAGACCAAATTTCTTTACGTCTCGCCCGAGCGCCTCGACTCAAATTTGTTCCAGACCAAGCTCAAGCGCATGGAGGTGAGCTTCATCACTGTTGACGAGGCTCATTGTATCAGTCAATGGGGATATGATTTTCGTCCATCCTATCTTGCCATTGCCCAGATACGGGAAATTTTGCAAAAGGAGGCCGGCCCCTCTGCACGGGTAATCCCTGTTCTCGCCCTTACGGCAACGGCAACGCCACAAGTGATTGACGACATACAAAAACGATTGCATTTTCGGGAGAAAAATGTTTTTTCCATGAGTTTTGAAAGGAAAAACCTAGCGTATGTCGTTCGAAAGACCGAGGATAAGTATTCGGAACTAACCCATATCTTGCAAGCCATACAAGGCAGTTCCATCGTTTATGTCAGAAGTCGGAAAAGGACGAAGGAAATCGCTGAATATCTGGTGAAAAATGGGATTTCCGCCATCAACTATCATGCCGGGCTCGACTATGTGGAGAAAGAGAGTAGGCAAAGGAACTGGCAGAAAGACGAAATTCGCGTCATGGTTGCCACAAATGCCTTCGGAATGGGTATTGACAAGCCCGATGTCCGGTCGGTCATTCATTTTGACCCGACCGACTCGCTGGAAGCCTACTTCCAAGAAGCTGGAAGATCGGGGCGTGACGGGAATCGGGCCTATGCGGTAATGTTGTATAACAAATCTGACCAGAAAAAACTGGAAAAGCGAATTATAGACACTTTCCCCAGCAAAGAATACATCAAAAAAGTCTATTTGGACATCGCCTACTACTATGAATTGGCGGCCGGTGCGGGAAATGGCTCAACGCATGAATTTGACATTGATAAATTCTGCCTCTTGTTCAAACATTTTCCAGTTCAAGTCGATGCAGCGCTAAAGATCTTGCAACGTGCAGGGTATCTCAAGTACGACTTGGAGAGCGACCACAAGGCTCGTGTCAAATTTTTGCTCGAGCGCGACCAGTTATATCGTCTCAACGAACTGAACGATCAGGAAGAAACAGTAATCACGGCACTTTTACGAAGCTATGGTGGGCTGTTTGTTGATTATACCTATATTGACGAAGCATTGATTGCCCATAAGGCCGGACTGAATAATCAACAGACTTACCTGACGCTTAAAGCCTTGTCAAAACAGCGCATCCTAGACTTTATACCGAGAAAGAACCTGCCTTACATCACCTATACAACGCAACGTGAAGAGGAAGAAAACATTTTTATCACGGAAGATGTTTATGAAAAGCGGAAGGAGCAGTTTGCCAAACACGTTAGAGGAGTCGTCAGCTATGCTATCAATGAGGATGTGTGCCGCAGTCGTCAACTTTTGCGCTATTTCGGGGAGACAGAGTCGAAAGACTGTGGACAATGTGATGTGTGTATAAGGAAAAAGAAGCAAGAAACGCCGCAAGAACGCCTGAAAGGTGCCATGAAAATTATTCTGGACATGTTGCAAGACGGCGAAAAGCATCATGTCTGTGAATTAAAAGACATGCGACTGCCGCGAGAACTCGTGGAAGAGGCATTGGAACAGCTTGCCAGCGAAGAAATGATTGACGTTAAGGGGTGCTTCGTCTATTCTAAAAAATAAAATTACAATCTTGTTTTTTGTCTGTATTTCAGAGTAATTCCCGTGGGATAATACATAAAGGAAACTGTTGGCAGGAATAAGCCCAGGAACGTATTCCGCATGTCAGTCGCACCGTCCATCATCTCTGTTTACTGCTGTTTGTAGCCTTTGGCAAGACCGCCTTCGCTCGTCTCTTTATACAAAGAGGGCAGGTCGTGACCCGTTTGTTTCATCACTTCGACTGTGTGGTCAAACGACACCCGATGATGGCCGTCTGAAAAGGCGGCATAGAGGTTGGCGTCCAGGGCACGTGCCGCGGCAAAGGCGTTGCGCTCAATACATGGAATCTGAACCAAACCGCAAATAGGGTCACACGTCATGCCCAAATGGTGCTCCAAACCCATTTCCGCAGCATATTCTATCTGTGCTGGTGTACCGCCAAAAAGTTGACAGGCTGCTGCCGAAGCCATGGCACAAGCCACGCCGACTTCGCCTTGACAGCCTACTGCCGCGCCAGAGATGGAGGCATTGTGCTTGACAACATTTCCGAACAGACCGGCCGTGGCAAGCGCATGAAGTATCTTGGACTCACTGAAATGATGGTTATGGTGCAGATGATAGAGCACCGAAGGCACCACGCCACAGGAGCCGCAGGTCGGGGCGGTTACAATCGTTCCCCCAGAGGCGTTTTCCTCACTCACTGCCAACGCATAAGCGTAAACCAGGCCGCGAGACTCCAGCTGAGCTTTGTAGCCAGAGGCTTTGACAAAATATGCGGGAGCTTTCCGGGCTAGGTTTAGCGGCCCCGGCAGCCGGCCTTCATGATTCAAGCCGCGCTCGACGGCCGCTTGCATTGTTTGCCAAACCTCTTTTAGGTAGCTCCAAATCTCGTCTCCTTCAATTTCTTCAACATATTCCCAATAACTGCATCCGTTTTCCTCACACCATTTCTGAATAGCCGACAAGGTGTACAATGGGTAAATATCTGGTGTTTCTATGAGACTTGATGTCTCGCCTTCGCTCAATGCCCCGCCGCCAACACTGTACACAATCCATTCGTCTGTTCTGCCACCATCGGCATTCTTGACCATGAATTTCATGCCATTGGGATGGAATGGCAGAAAAACGGAGGGCTGCCAGATGATTTCCACGGGCGCAACTTTGCTTAGGGTTTCGGTGATGGCGACATCCGTCATGTGTCCTTTGCCCGTGGCAGCCAGGCTTCCATACAATGTTACTTCAAAAGAATGTGCCCTGGGATGCTCTCGTGCATAGATCGAAGCTGCTTTTTGGGGGCCCATGGTGTGGCTGCTTGATGGCCCCTTTCCTATTACATATATGTCTTTGATGGATTTCATCTGTTCTCTTTGATAAGTGTGGATTGTTTACTAAAACGCTACAAATTTACAAAAAAGAGGGGAAAAACATGTGTTTTTAGCGACTTTATGAAGTCAGTAAGACCTGAAAGTGGAAATTGTGCATAAAAAAATGTCCCGATGTCTGAATTGACTCGGGACATTTTATTTTGTCTTTACGAAAATTGCTTATTTAACGTAAACTACAGCGATACGGTTAGATGTAGTACCTTGAACACCCTTGCCAATAGCTTCGTCAACGATAACACCACGAGCTTTGAGGTATTCAGCAACTGCGTCTGCACGACCTTGAGAAATACGTTGGTTAACTTCTGCTGAACCTTCTGGAGAAGCTGTACCTACGATTTGTACATGACGACCTTCTTTAATGTTGTCGAGCGCCTTCTTAGCCTCTGGAGTCAAATTAGACTTGCCCTGAGCGAAGGTTACGAATACCAGGTCGTCAACGCGAACTTCTTTGCCAACTTGAACTTCCTTGACAACTTCCTTAACAACTGTTTCAGGCTTGCGGTTGCGCAAATCGTTGATGATGCGGTTGAGCTCATCGATTTCAGCTTGGTCGCGGCCTTCAGCAATCTTGAAGTTGTGAGTGCCGTTAGAAGTCTTGAATTTGTAGATGAAACCTGCGTTCAACTGAACCCAAGAATTGCGGATGTCATATTTGACACCGTTTCTACCCCCGTTGATGTAAGAGCCGTTCAAAACCCAGTTGATAGAAGGTTCGATGAAGAGCTGGAATTGTTTTGCGCTACCAAAGTTGTATGCAAAGTCAAGAGCTGCTTTTGAGGTCATGAAGTTAAGGTGTTCTCTTGAATATTGGTTGCCGATGAGCATGTCGTCTTTTGTACCGAATTCATGCAACCAACCGAAACCATAGAGCGCATTTACTTCAAATGGACGTGGCTCGCCCTTGTAGCCTGCAAACAAGTTCACGAGGTTGATGTTAGCCAGCAAGTTTACATTAGAAGCTTTTACAAAAGTATGGAGGGCATTGTGGTGTAATTGACCGTCGTTTTTCAAATATAAATTGTTTTGAGCCCTCCAACCGAAATAAGCATTTCCTTCAGCCACCAAACCGAAGATCGGAGTGATGTTCTTGCCGATGCGAAGACCAGCGTTGGGGTTGAGGTTGTGTACCCAGCGGTTTTTTCCAGTTGTTTTTGTACTTACACCGCCTTGAACGCCGATGTACCAGTTGTCAGTGAATTTGCTTCCTTCAACAGTTACCTGTGCAGAAGCTGATACTGCCATTGCTGCGGCAGCAAAAAATAATACTAGCTTTTTCATTTCATTAATTAATTAATTATAAAGATCAATTGTAATTTCAAATCTCGGTGCAAAGTAATATATTTTTATTGTAACAACCAAAAAATTTTTAATAAAAAATGGTTTTTTCGAATATTTTTCGGAATTTTAGAACAATTTTATACAAATGGATGTGTTTTACAGGTATTTTTCTGATTATTTTAATGAAATAAAATACAACATTTTTTCAAGGTTTAGGATGCTAAACGAAGAGATGCGAAAAATGCCTAAGAAGGAGGGGGGAGTGAATGTATAAGTCTTAAGATTCTTCGATTTGTCAAAATGGCATTTAGACTTCATGTATTTGACTTGTTGAAAGGATTTTCTTTGATAAAATAAAATAGTGTTCCTGATCATTTCATTTTTTAGATTGTGAAATTTTGGGGACAATTATTTTTATTTTTAAATTGTACAATTCAACATTCTATATTTGTATATTTTAACAAATGTATGTGGATTCATCATAAAAACAGGGCTCTAAGTGAAAAATAGTCGGTTTATTTTGAGGGATTGTTCAAAATTATTGATGTTTATTTTTGTATTTTGAAGGTTTAAGTGTAAATTTGCGCTTATGAAACGCATTATACTCATTACAGGGGGGCAACGTTCTGGCAAAAGCCGGTATGCAGAGGAATTGGCATTAAAACTGTCGAATGCGCCTGTGTATATGGCGACGGCGCGCATCTGGGACGATGAATTTCGCGAACGTGTTGACAAGCATAGACAACGGCGAGGCAGCCAGTGGACGAGTATTGAGGAAGAGCAATTTCTCAGTCGCTACGATGTTGAGGGGAAGGTGGTTGTCATTGATTGCATTACGCTTTGGTGTACCAATTTTTTGTTCAACCATCATGCTGCGGCAAAGGGCGGAGGATCTGGCAAGGAAGGCGGGTTGCCTGAAATAGAGCCGATTTTGAAGGAAATGCAGGTGGAGTTTGACCTGTTTACGCGCCAAGATGCCACTTTTATCTTTGTTACCAATGAAATAGGTTGCGGTGGTGTGAGCGAGAATGCCCTACAACGTCGGTTTACCGACCTGCAAGGATGGATGAATCAATATGTAGCCGCAAGAGCGGATGATGTCGTGTGGATGAGTTGCGGAATACCTGTGTTTATCAAGCAAGGCAAACAATTATTGGACTTAAAATAGCAATCTTTCAATTTGTTTATGAGAACATTCGACATTTTAGCTCCTGACATGAGGTTGTCGCAGTCAATTACTCAGAAAATTGACAACCTCAACAAGCCGAAAGGGTCTTTGGGCAAGCTGGAAAATCTCGCCCGGCGGTTGTGTCTGATACAGCAGACGTTGTCGCCCGGACTGTCGCACCCTTGCCATTTATTATTCGGCGCAGACCATGGCATTGAGCGCGAGGGCGTCAGCGTCAGTCCGCGAGAGATTACTTGGCAACAGATGCTTAATTTCATGCGCGGTGGTGGTGGTGTCAATATGTTTTGCCGTCAACATGGCTTTATGTTGCGTTTGATTGACGTTGGTGTGGATTACGATTTGAGTGCTTACCCTCGTATCTTGAACCGTAAAATTAGCCGTGGGACCCGTAATTTTCGTTATGAGGCGGCAATGAGCGCCGATGAGTTTGACCGGGCCATTGATGTGGGATGCGAAATGGTTGACTATTGCCACAAGGATGGCTCCAATGTTGTCTGCATCGGTGAGATGGGGATTGGCAACACGTCGCCATCGAGCATTTGGATGTCGCTGTTTGGACACTTGCCGCTTGAGGTTTGTGTAGGAGCGGGTGCCGGACTCGATGCCATGGGCGTGAGTCATAAGCTCGCGGTGTTGTCGGAGTCGGTTGCTCATTTTTTGAAAACAGTTCCCGAACCTTCAGAAGTTGATATTATACGCTGGTTTGGTGGTTTTGAGATGGTGTCGGCAATTGGCGCAATGTTGCGTGCGGCAGAACTGGGGTTGACGGTTTTGGTTGATGGTTTTATCATGTCAGCTTGCATGCTGGCGGCTAGCCGTCTTTATCCACAGGTGCTGGATTATGCCGTTTTTGGCCATTGTGGCGACGAAAGCGGGCACGGCAAGCTGCTGGATCTGATGCAAGTTGACGCGTTGTTGCACTTGGGTTTGCGTCTGGGCGAGGGCACCGGTGCGCTGTGTGCCTATCCTCTTCTAGTGAGTGCGGTGAACATGATGAATGAAATGAATAATTTTGACGATGCACACATTACCCGATACTTCTAAATGGCATGACCGGATTTGGGCATCGTTCATTTTTTTCACCCGATTACCTTTTTGGCGCATATACGAGCCTCCGCAGCAAGCCTATCGTGCCGTGGTTGAGCATTGGGCGCTTACGGGATGGCTCACAGGTGGCCTGATGGCGCTGACTTATTGGCTGTCCTCACAGTTCTTTCCTGCTACGGTAGCGCTGATCTTGGCGATGGGAATCCGTATGTTGGCAACCGGTGCTCTGCATGAGGACGGTCTTGCTGACTTTTTTGATGGCTTTGGCGGCGGCCGCAGTCGCCCTCGCATATTGGAGATAATGAAAGACTCTCACATCGGCACTTTTGGAGTTTTAGGCCTTGTTTTCTATGTGTTGTTACTCTTTCTCACGCTTCTTTCCTTGCCTCACGAAATGATTGCCATGACGATTCTTGCTGCAGATCCTTTCAGCAAGATGGTTACCACTCAATTGACCCAGATTCTTCCTTATGCTCGCAACGAGTTGCATGCCAAGTCTGGCATGGTTTATCGTCGTATGGGCTTATGGTCGGGCTTGTTGGTCTTGGCGCAAGGCTTGTTGCCGCTGCTGTTGTTTTTTTCCATATTGGAAAATGGTGAATATTGGACGACTTTTGTGTTTGTGCCTTGTCTGGTAATGTATGCCTTGCTGTTCTTTATCCGTAGCCGCATTCAGGGTTACACGGGCGACTGTTGCGGCGCAGTGGTTTTGTTGGTGGAACTCTCATTCTATGCGTGTGCGTCCTGGATTTATGGCGGTTGAAGTTCTTTTGTTCAAGCTCTTGTAATATAATTGTAACATGAAAAAAATAGATTTGTCTGTTTTTTTTGTATTTTTGTGGTGTAAAGTGCTTAAAATGAACAAAATTATGAAGACTAAAAAAATTTTATTACTAATGTTCATGGGCATGGCATTCATGGCATTGGCCAAGTGTAATGAGTGTAATGACGATGGCAACTTTCCGCAGAAGAGTGTCCCACAAGCAATTCGTAAGGCGTTTGAGAAGAAATTTCCGGAACAGACGGCAAAATGGGAGGCTGATGATGGGCTGATAAAAGCTGAATTTTGGAAAAACAGCCTGGAAATGGAAGTATGGTTCACTTGGGAGGGTGAATGGGTGAGAACGGAGAGAGAGGTCAGCGTCTACAATTTACCCGAGCCAGTGAAGACAACGATTAAGAGCAAGTTCCCCGATTATAGGATTGGTGCCCCCCGGTGGGTAGAAACTCCGCAGGACAGTTTTTATGAGATGGAAATCAAGCGCAGAGGGGCACCTGACATTTATGTGAAGATTTCAAAAAATGGGGGAATACTCCAAGAGTTCTGTGAAGACGTGTATAATAGGTAATCGGTTCAACTTTTCTTGTGGTTAAAAAGAGGATGGGTTCAAAAAACAGCTACATCCTTTTTTATCGTAAAGCTCCGGCCTTCTCAAGCCAGGGCCTTGTCAATGTGTATTTTACAACATCAGTCAATAGGCTATGCAAAAGTTTGCCTTTTCCGCACAATTAGGATGCTCTTTCCAACAAATCTGATGTCCCGACTGAAAAAGAGATTCTATTCAATGTAAGTTTTCCGGTATTCCAGCGACTAATGGGATGAAGAACCTATTAAAAAACGTGAACAGAAATGAACGAACAAGAACGAATGTTTCTCTGCCTCGTGGAACAGCATAGGCAAATGATCTACAAAGTCTGTTTCATTTATGCCTCTGACGACGAGACCATCAGCGACCTCTATCAAGAGGTGGTGCTGAATCTCTGGAAAGCCTTTCCGCTGTTCCGTGGCGAAAGCAAAACCACCACATGGACCTATCGCATAGCAGTGAACACATGCGTATCGTGGTTGCGTTCGTCAAAAAGAAGGCCTCAGACCGTTCCTCTCACGCTCTCGATGGCCGACCACTTTGCTGACGAACAGGAAAGAGAAAGACTGCGGGAACTCTATACGCTAATCAACCGGCTTGGCAAGTTGGAACGCGCGCTGATTCTGCTATGGCTGGAAGAGCGAAGCTATGAGGAAATCGCAGAAATTCTTGATATTTCGGTCTCGAATGTGGGAGTGCGCATCAACCGCATCAAGTCGAAACTAAGAAACATGTCTAACAATTAAAAAACGAAAAATCATGGAACTAGAAGAACTGAGACAAAAATGGGAAAAAATCGACGAACGACTCGCGAAAAGCGAGGTGTATAACCGTCGTATGCTACAGGAACTGCTGAAAGGCAAGAACCAGACGCACTATGAACAGGTGAGGAAGCAAGCCATCTTCAATCTCTTTGCCACACTTTTCATCTTGGCTGTGGTCGTCCCCCTGCTCTATAACAAGGGCATCTTCCGCGACATTTCTTTCTATCTGCTCGAAGCTGTCTGCGTGCTGGGGACGCTGATGGTCGGCTGCCGGTTGTTAATCCTCTCGCATTTCAATGTCATGAGTAGTGTGCAGGAACAGCTGCGCCATTTGGTCAACTACAAGCGCTGTTATGTCTATGAGACCCTCATCGGTATTCCTCTAGCTCTCCTTGGCATCTGCCTGACGCTTTATTTCGAGAATGCCACCTCGCCCGCCGGCCTATTCTTCATAGCCCTGGGAATCATTGCTGGAGCCCTGTGCGGATGGACTGGCTGGAAGAAGCATAAGCAAACGATGCTGGAGATAGAGAGCAATTTGAAAGAACTAAAGGTTTAGGAAACGGCTATGGAGAACTTTCCGCAGGATGATGTCGACCTCAGACATGGACTCATCCGCATCGAGTCGCAGGAAAAATAGAATGACACGTTAATTCCTATGAGCATGTCTCCTTGTTTGCTTGCAACTGCAAGCGGCGGGGAGGCATTTTAATTGTCGGTTTCCGCTAAAAATAAGCCCATCTCAGGAACGGCAGGTTCTTTGGACGGCCGTAGAGGAACACTTCAAATGAGGCTTGTCAAGCGCTAAACATCGGTAAATATGAGGTAAAATAGATTTAGCGGACAGCAATGATATATAAAAGGTATGGATAAAGTGGCAATAATTTGAAAAAGATTTCGTAACTTTGCCCTCACAGAACAATAAGAAATCATTCAACTTTTCTTGTGATTAAAGGCTCCCTTTGTCGGTAGATAAGGGGAGTTCTTGTTTGCCAGCTATGGAACCTAGCGTTTGGGGCGGTTTGTCCTTTCGTCAATAACGATGTCTGGATATTGGACTGCGCTAACAGATAATGCAAAAGAGAAAATTTGGTTGTCGGTCGTGTAGCGGAGTCCAGCACCAATGCGGTCGCCCAATTGGTGCATGTCTTGAAAACGCATCGGCATATAGCCGCTTTGGACTACTGACTTGCGCACAAATGCGAAGGCATCCCAATTCTCGCTCAATTGATAGTTGGCCTGTATGGCAAGACCCGCATCGCGGCTATTGCCGTTTGTCCACCACATATTAGTGAAGTAGCCGCCGGCAGCCACACTCAGCCGATTGTTCAACTGCTTAACATAGAGTGCCGAAAAAGACTGTGAAAAGCCGCCACTGCGATAGGCATGCCTGCCAAATTCAGCAAAAGCGGATAGTGACAACTCCATGTTGAGCCCTTGACGATAGCTCTGACGGGTGGAAAAGGGATGAACAAGGGGCGGTCTGTCGGCCAGGTCGGGCAATTGCAAAGTGTCGGCCATTTTGAGGCCGCCAATTGGGGTTGCAAAAGGGGAGACAGCCTTCCAATCCTCTTTGGTGGGATGTACAGCATCGTTCAAAAGCAGTTTTTGCGAAGTGTGCAACTCCGATTGCTTTTGATCAAGTGTCTGACTTTCCTTCCAGTCTTGTGCCTGGGCATTCAAGCATGCCATGAGGGAAATACATGCAACAATTCTCCGGTTCATCGCCTATGGTTATCTTTTCGTCAAAATTATTTTAAGAAACAAATTCAAATGGTTTGATGAAAAAGACATCAACCACTTGCAAAGATAAGGTAAAGAATTGAAATAAGCAACTTTCCATTCTCTTTTTTG
>ONQK01000084.1 GCA_900319895.1 uncultured Prevotella sp.
AATTTGATGAAAGGAAGTCGCTGAATGGGCTTCCTTTCATTGTTGATGCTTATCCTGTAAAGTCTGTAAATCTGTAAAGCGGCGCGGTGTTTGCGGAGGTTCCCTGCTCATGGCGGAGTTGAGGTTTGATGTGAATGCGAATGAGACGCGAATAGGGGGAATGGAGATTTGATATGAAAAAGAAGCATAAAACATTAAAAAAGATGAAAAAAATGTAATAAATCCCTCTTTTTTAAATGAATTTCTGTATTTTTGCATGATTTTTATTTATTAGATGTAGTTAAAACAATAAGAAGTTTTTTAGATGAACGTAGTAACGAAAAGTATTCAATTACAAGATGGTAGAACCATTACGATTGAAACCGGGAAATTGGCAAAACAGGCCGACGGCAGCGTGATGTTGCGCTTGGGCAACACCGTGCTGCTTGCCACTGTTTGTGCCGCAAAAGATGCAGTTCCCGGAACGGATTTTATGCCATTGCAAGTAGATTATCGCGAACAGTATTCCGCTGCCGGTCGCTTTCCGGGCGGATTCACAAAGCGTGAGGGCAAGCCCAGCGACAACGAGATCTTGACCTCGCGTTTGGTCGACCGGGTGTTGCGCCCGTTGTTCCCGTCAAATTATCATGCCGAGGTGTATGTGACCATCATGCTACTCTCTGCCGACGGTGTCGACCAGCCAGATGCTTTGGCAGGATTTGCAGCTTCAGCCGCCTTGGCTTGCTCTGATATACCTTTCGAATGCCCCATCAGTGAGGTGCGCGTCGCCCGGGTTAATGGTGAGTATGTCATTAATCCGACCTTTGAGCAGATGAAAGAGGCCGACATGGACATTATGGTCGGCGCATCGGCAGAGAACATCATGATGGTGGAAGGCGAGATGAAGGAAGTGAGCGAGCAGGATATGATTGGCGCGCTCAAAGCCGCTATGGATGCCATCAAGCCCATGTGTGAGTTGCAGAAAGAACTCTCGAAAGAGCTGGGCAAGGACGTGAAGCGTGAATACGACCATGAAGTGAACGACGAAGAGCTGCGCGAGCAGATGAACCGCGAGCTCTACCGCCCTGTATACGACGTGACCAAGCAAGCCCTCGAAAAACAAGCAAGACAAGAGGCTTTTGACAAGATTCTTGAAGATTTCAAGGAAAAATACGTGGAAGCCCATGCAGATTTGAGCGAAGACGAGCTGGATGAGAAGAACGGCATGATGGACCGCTATTATCATGATGTGATGCGTGATGCGATGCGGCGCTGCATCTTGGACGAAGGCATCCGCCTCGACGGCAGACGGACAGACGAGATCCGCCCCATCTGGTGCGAGGTAAGCCCGCTGCCCATGCCGCACGGAAGCTCTGTTTTTACGCGTGGAGAGACACAGGCGCTGGCCACTTGCACGCTGGGTACGAAACTAGACGAAAAGCTGGTGGACGATGTGCTTGACAAGAGCTATATGCGCTTCCTGCTCCACTACAACTTCCCGCCATTCTGTACAGGCGAGGCAAAGGCGCAACGCGGTGTCGGACGCCGTGAGATCGGACACGGGCATTTGGCGTGGCGAGGTCTCAAGGACATGATTCCTGCAGACTTCCCGTATACCGTACGACTGGTGTCACAAGTGCTTGAGAGCAACGGGTCGTCGTCAATGGCAACGGTTTGTTCAGGCACGTTGGCGCTGATGGACGCAGGTGTGCCTATGAAAAAGCCCGTCTCGGGCATCGCCATGGGGCTGATCAAAAACCCGGGCGAGGAAAAATATGCCGTCCTGAGCGACATCCTCGGCGATGAGGACCACCTCGGCGACATGGACTTCAAGACCACAGGAACCAAGGACGGGCTGACCGCAACACAGATGGACATCAAGTGCGACGGACTGTCGTTCGAAATCCTTGAGAAGGCACTCATGCAGGCGAAGGCAGGACGTGAGCACATCTTGGGCAAACTCGTCGAAACCATTGCCGAGCCGCGTGCAGAGCTCAAACCACACGTTCCCAGAATCGAGCAGTTCGACATTCCCAAGGAATTCATTGGGGCAGTCATCGGCCCGGGCGGAAAAATCATCCAGCAAATCCAAGAGGAGACGTCCTCAACCATCACCATTGACGAGGTGGACGGCAAAGGCGTGGTGCAAGTCTCAGCGCCAGACGGCGAGAGCATCAAGGCAGCCATTGCCAAAATCAAAGCCATCGTCTGTGTGCCCGAAGTTGGAGAAATCTACGAAGGCGTGGTACGCAGCATCATGCCATACGGCTGCTTCGTGGAGATCATGCCAGGGAAGGATGGGCTGCTGCACATCTCTGAGATTGACTGGAAACGTCTGGAATCTGTCGAAGACGCAGGGATCAAAGAGGGCGACAAGATCAGTGTCAAGTTGCTGGAAATCGACCCCAAGACCGGGAAGTACAAACTCTCGCATAAGGTACTCGTGCCCAAGCCCGATGGCTATGTGGAGCGTGAGCGCCGCCCACGCCCCGAGCGCCGCCCACGCCCCGAGCGCTCAGGCAACAACCGCCTCGCAGAGCGTGAGCGCCATGAGAACCATGGCGAGTTCCATGAGAATAGCGAGCCAAAGGACTTCAACGACTCGTTGGACCGCATGGAATTTTAAGGGCGAAAAGAACCATCCAAAACATCCTGCATCTCATCGAAGGTGCAGGATGTTTTTTTTGGGATACGGCCGTCTAGTAGCCAAAAGACGCTTTGTGCAAGATATAAGCCATGACAGCCTTTCTCCATTAGCCAAACCGCCTGATGCCGATTACACTTCTGCCCGATGCTGACGTC
>ONQK01000150.1 GCA_900319895.1 uncultured Prevotella sp.
TCCGGATTTCACTTGAAGTTTTTCATCGCCCTGTCCATCTCCCGACGGTCTTCCTTGGCTTTTAAGGTTTGCCGTTTGTCATATTCTTTTTTTCCTCTCGCCAAAGCTATATCCAACTTTGCGCGTCCCTTTCCATCAATAAAGACCAACGTAGGGACAATGGTCAGTCCGACTTGTTTTATCGACTCTTGCAGCTTTCTGATTTCCCGCTTGGTCAACAAAAGCTTGCGGTCTCGGCGGCTCTCATGATTGTTGTACGATCCATAGAAATAGGGTGAGATGTTCATGCCTTTCACCCACACTTCGCCATGAGTGATGATGCAATAAGTATCCACCAGCGATGCTTTTCCTGCCCTTAACGACTTGATTTCCGTGCCAGTCAGCACAATGCCGGCCGTAAAGGTGTCGACAAAAAAATAGTCGAATGAAGCCTTCTTGTTCTTAATGTGTATTGGGCTCTTTTTTCGTATTAATTCTTGTTCCTTGTTCATATTCAATCCTCGATCACGACAAAATTTTGGATATGTTCATCAACATAACATGCCACTTTTTCGGTCCAGTTCTCCTCATTCTCCACAAACGTATCGTCGAAATTCTCAAAGTCGGGCATTTGCTCAAATAAAGCCATGAATTCCTCATCCGTTTCCACCTGGCAGATTTCTTCTTGCCGCTTGGCAAAAATTGGATGCACCTTTCGTATCAGCCGGCTCAAATCATCCAATCCCCACGCCTTGATGGCTTTGGCAAAAGGATTTCTGAAAATAAAGTCGCCGTAACCATTGTAAATGAGTTGGATAAAACCGCCATCCATTACCTCGTCTCTCAAGGCCATGTATGCAAGCAGAGTGATTTGCTCTGCGCTCAGTTCTTCCATCGCCTGAGAAGTGAGCACGCCGCCCACCGCCTCATAGGTCGCATCAACAATGGCTTTTAAAAAATCGTCCATGCCGTTTTGCGCGGCCGCCTGCATGGCCTGGTCCTTAACTTTTACTGTTTTCATTTGACTTTATCTTCAATTTTCTGGCAAATTTAATAAAAAAAAAGATTTTATGTGTAAAAAACAGCCACAATTGATACAAACCAAATGTTTTTCAATGAATTTTATCGCAGGAATAGGTGTTATCGGGGTAATCAGCCATTTTTACTTCTGCCCCAAATGCCTTTCAATCGTCTTCTGACGCCCTCCAAAACCGTTGTTTTTTTCTTCAAAATGTAGAGTGAAATGCCCGAGCTCAACAGCAGGGAAATCGCCCCGATTGCCCAGTAGGCCAAACCCGTGGTGAAAAAAGTCAGCAAAAACATCCCCACGCCAATGGGGAGTTGCAGCAGTACATATCGTTGCAGCGAGCCCGACATCCGGTAGCTGTATTTTTTGCGGGTATAGACCAGAACTACGACATAGCTGAACATGCTGTTGAAAAGGATGCCGTAGCCCATGCCCGTCAAACCGCCGATGGCATAGCCCCACAAAGCGCAAATAACGAATAAGACGAAATAGACTGCTTCTAAAAATACATGCGAGAAATAGTCGCCTTTGGACAAAGGGATGTATTCTACAGGCAGTTTGATGGAACGAATGTACATCGCAATTGCCGCCACACGCAGCATGTCTATGATGGGAATGAAGCGGCCACTGTAAAGCAAGGGCAACAGGAAGGGAAGACATACGATAAAAACGATAAATAACGGGGCAATGATCAACAATGAGACTTCTGCTTGTTCATTGACCGTTTTGTTCATTGACGGAACATCGTTGACCACTGTTGCCAACCGTGGAAAATAGTCGGAATCCATTGATGAAAAGGCTATGGCAGCATAAGTCATCATCATGGAGAAGCCTGCGGTGTAGAGCCCTACCACCTCCACCGATGCCATTCGGTTGAGGAAACTTCGTACTAAAAACTCGGCACCACTGCCCAACACACCTGTCGCAACAAATGCCATTCCCAACTTTAACATCGGGATTCCCGCGCGCAAAAAGGACGGGTTGGCCAACGAAAACCGCAGGGGGAGGATTTTGACAGAGAAACTGTATACCAACAGCAAGTGGATGGCCGAAAGTATGACCAGCGAGGGCACGATGCCTTGCAAGCCCCAAAAATAGTAAATCGGGATGGAGACAAAAAGCGCGGCAAGCAGATGATAGATGGACACTTTCGCCAAGGCGTTCAATTGCCGCATCCCTTTAAGAATGGCAATCTCGCCACTGGAAAGGATGGTCATGCCGACGATTGGCGAGAGCAGCAGGAAATGCAGCCGATGGTTGCCCCACGAAAAGGTAAAATGATCGATGAGCGGAATGCAGGCCAAAAAAAGCACGGTACCCAGCAATGCTGTCAACAAAA
>ONQK01000042.1 GCA_900319895.1 uncultured Prevotella sp.
GAGCCGTAAAATGAAAAGACAAAGAGGCTCTTTCCATTAATTCATTAAAAGTCCATTAATCAGAAGTCGCCACTTTCACTCCTTCATTCATGCGAAAGCCCATCCATGCAAAAGCCGGTGCTGGCGAGCTTGCCGTTTTTCGTCAAAAAGCACAACGTCCCTACCATAAGACTTGACCATTTAGCCCAACGCTACGCGCCCCCGCTCCCAAATGGTGGCATCCGAAAATGAAAAGTCCGCGAAATGCCCAAGGACTAAAAACCAAACTCGAATATTTTTATGCCTCTCCGTGCGCATCCATCTCAAAAGGCGCATTGCCACCCGGCATATTGGGCAATTCGATTACGCCGAAAGTTTGTTCGTAGCGCATGATATTTTCCTGCAAAGCGCCCAACAGCCTCTTGGCATGCTCCGGGACGAGGATGATGCGCGAGCGCACCTGCGCCTTGGGAACACCTGGCAACATGCGCGCAAAGTCGACGATAAATTCTGAACTGGAATGTGTTATCAACGCAAAATTCGCATATTCACCTTGTGCGACCTCTGGCAACAATTCCAACTGCAAGCCTTCTGGCTGTTTTTTATGATTTTCCATGATATTTTTGTCTTTTTGAGTGAGCAAATATAGTAAAATTTCACGATATCTGAAAACAATTGGCAAGAAATCTCAAAAAACATGCCCCCATGCTTCTTTTCCACTCTCCCAAGATTGCACTTCCGCCTCAAAAGTCTGCTCTCACGTCCCAAAAGCGACTCACAAGCATGTTGTTCAAAATCATACCGCCTTGCTTTACAAATTTTGAAAACACAAAAGCTCCGCCTTCACTTCCGTCTTGAGGATGGGATGCCATGACAAAAAGGCGCAGCTCCCCCTCTTATGATTATTTGAAGAAGGATACCATCAACATTGTCCAAAACACTACCGTCGTCAAAGACAACACACTTTTCCTATGACAATCAGCCCAAAGACGAAGTTTGCCCAAGGAAAGCCGCGAAATATGCCCTGGGGCTGGGCTTGCTCAAAAAAATAGCGGGGAAGCATCGTTTTGCCTCCCTCGCCAAAATGAATAATGAACAAACTCTAAAACTATCGTTATCTAACAACGGTTTTCTTTCCATCATGAATGTAGATTCCTTTCTCTGTCGGCTTTTGCGACAATTTCACACCCGAGATCGTGTACCATCCTTCCGCCGTCTCGACATCTGCCTCCACGTCCTTTACGCCAGAGGCCACGAACCTGCCTTCAGCCAGCCACTTGAATTGTTTGGGTAGCGAGGTCAAGAAACTGGTGAAGAATGAAACGCCCGCATCGGTGTGGTCGGCCGTTGAATGCTCCACTATCCTGATTTCTGCAAATGGATGTTGCTTCTGGAAAGCAAGACAGTTGCCGTAAGGTACGACCAAGTCGCTGCGAGAATGCAGGAAGACAATACGGTGGCGGGGTTCCCAATCATGAATCAAGGAGTTCTCCACCAGGGCACGGTGCAAGTCTTTCATGGCATCCCCTCTTTCGGTTGGCACATTGTCGAAGTTTCTGGGATTCGAGAAATATTCATAAAATGCCGGCGTGGTCATTTCCTTCAAGTCTACCGTAACGTGATATTTTTTACCTGTAATCAAGTTAGATGACATGCTATGGCTGGTGAAGAGCTTTTGCATCTCCTCCGGTGAATAAAGATAGCTGAATCCCTTTATCAATCCGTATTCGCACTGCTCGTAAAACATCTGGTTGATGTCGCCATTGGACAGGGCTTTGCTGTCGATCCATTCCATTATTCCCGTTTTGAGGAATTTCTCTGAGAAGTAGTCCGTCACCTTATGCTTTCTCATATCCTCATTTGCCTCCAACATTCCCCTGCAGATAAGCGGCATCACCACCGGCATGGTCAATTTGTTGCGCCGATGCTCGGTTTGTACGCCATAAGAAGTGCCGTCGTCCTCCAAGTAATAGCGGAGGGTGGTAATCAAGTCGTACGGGCCGTCGCCACAGACGGAACCGGCGAAATGGAGTTTCTCTGAAAGGTTATTTTGCTCGATGTAGCGCTGGGTGGCCAATGCCACTGCACCTCCCTGAGAATAACCATAGCTAAATGACAGCCAGTCTTTGGCAAGCGGGAGACAGGTGCCGGCATCCACCTCTTTCTGGTAGAGCTTCAGTCCGTATTCCACCGCATCCACCACCTGGCGGCTGGTCAATTCTTGTGAGAGATAAGGATGCGGACGGTCGCTCGTAATACCATATCCCTCATAGTCGGGAATGATGATGACACACTTGCCCAAAGGCATGTAGCCTAGCGGCTTGATGCCCAAAAGCGAATAGTAGAGCACACCGAGTTCATCAAGGCCCTTGTTCTCAGGGAACGATGTCGGGCACTCCATATTGCTGGTAATGGTCAAGTGACAGCCAATGAGTACAGAGCTGATTTCTTTGCCCAAGGCAAAGCCACGCCATGCCATCAATGCCGAGGACAGCACAATGGGATTGCCCTTGGCGTCAATCGTAGGATAATTAAACGTATAGAACGCCCGATTGGCATCCAACTTCAATTCCAGCCGGTCAGACGGTACAGCTTTCAACTGTGCTGACGCATGAATTGCACCACTAATTATCAGGATGAATGCAAACATCCGATAAACAAAAGTATTTTTCTTCATCTTTGATTATTTTTAGTAATATTTATTTTTTATACGAGCTCTCGTGCCTATTCCAAACTTGATTTTACAAAAATACACATATTTTTCTTAATTTCTCCAATTACATGCGAAATGTTGTATTTTTTTTGTTTTTTTTAGAGTATTTATGCAAGAAAAACTCTTTTACGCATCAAAAAAGATGATATTCACACCCAATTTCTCTGTCTTCCTGTGTGTTTACCCATCAGTTCTCCAATGACTTGGAACCAATGACGACAAACAGGATTTTTAGAGCGTTGAGTCGCATCCTTTCATTAAGGGCTAAATCCTTTGCTATTACAGGGCAAGGAACATTTTATCTGAAAAGGAAATATTGATCCCCAAGCTTTATTGTTCATCTTTGCCGTCAGCCTCAATGGCAAAAATCAACAAGCCGTGTCTAAAGGCTGCTCCCCAACAAGCTTGCAATATCGCTAAGCTACGAAAAATGCAGGGTGAGTAAATCGACTATATGTATCAGGACATACAACAAACCTCGACAAAATCATGCTGAATTCAATTTCAATGTCCCCACCATCAAGACCAAAGCAGCGTGCTCGCAACATAAAGATATGAGCAGGCGCAAAGGCTGGAAGCAATAAAGGTGCCTAAGGGACATACACCCTTGAAGGAATAATTTTTTTGCTGTCCGCTACAAGTGAAAGTACTCTATCATGTGTCCGCTATGACGATAAACAGGCATTACAGACTTGTTTTTGGGGAAGTCCCCCTTTGGGCGTTTCCCCTCTGCTGTCGGCTAAAAACTGCCACAAAAAGAGAAAATCTACGGCAGCAATTATTTTTATAGACGTTCTTGCCCATCGTTAATGTGGAACATTCATGCCAAAACAGCCTCTATTTGAGGCACTTCAGCGGCTGCCCGATAAAATCGGACAATATAGCGGCATACTTTGGAGTAGTGCAAGTTGGACTATGTCAAGGCCATTATTCTTATTACATTAACCGCAGATTATATTTAACCGTAGATGGAGGACACGATTTTTAATCGGGA
>ONQK01000151.1 GCA_900319895.1 uncultured Prevotella sp.
GTCGACGATTTTTACCGAAACCTTGGCCTTTATGCGGAAAAAAGACATTGAATAGTATCTTGGTCTGTTTTGGGAAAGAAAAAAGGCTTCAAGAGCAGTGCTCTAAAGCCTTTTATCTGATTTAATTTTCAAACTTTAGTGTCTACATACTTTTGCTTCCCATCAAATCTGATTTTTTTGCAAACATCGTATAAGACATTGTGCTGGTCATTACCTGAAAAATTTCTTTTTAGTTGTTCCATCTTCACATTTTACGATGTACAGACCTTTTTTCATTGTTTTCTTGCTGATGACAGTTCCGTCAATAGCGTAAAATTCCTGGATTAGAGCATCTTCCGCCACTTTCTTGATGTCCGTCGGCGTGTTGGTGTCGTCATAAAGCGAATTCCAGTCAAAACCGTCAAAGGCGCATATTTCCCAACCCCTTTTCATCGCGGCTTTTACCTGCTCTGGCGTACAGTTGTTGCTCTCTGTTCCGGAATATTCGTTGATGGCATTGAAAACACTGCCGCTAGTAATAGGCAGCGTGGCAATGAGCGCATCCATATTTGTCCCGCTGATACGGTTGCCGTTGCCACGAAGCTCAATCAACTCTGTACATGTTGTCAAGTTCAACTCTTCGATTATGTTGTTCTCAAACAAGATGCGTTCCATGCTTTCACAGCCTTCAACGTTGAGGTTCTGGATGTTGTTGTCGTAACACCATAGCTCTCTTAGGTCTGTACGATTGGAAACATCCAGCGCATCGAGTCGGTTGTTGTGGCAGAACAAGGTCCTAATTCCTTCGCAGTCGTCGATGTTGAGCGTAGAAATAACGTTTCCCTCGCAACCCAAGTTGAGCAATTGTTGGCAGCCGCTGAGGTCAAGCTCGGCCAAATTGTTCTCGCCGCACCACAGCCCAACAAGTTGGTCGCATCCGCTAATATTGAGGGATGTCAAACTGTTGCCCTCGCAAACAACTCCTTTCAGTGCCTGACAGGTGCTCAAATCAAGTGTGGCGAGCGAGTTGGCTGAGCAGCACAGACTTTCAAGGTTGGTGTTGTTGGTCAGATTCAGGGCTGGCAACGAGTTGTTTTGGCAACTCAATGCCTTCAAGTTAGGACAATTCGTCAAATCGATTTCAGCCAGCTGATTGTTTTGACACTCAATGGTTGTCAAGTTCGGATTGCCTTTTAAATCGAGCTTGGTGAGTTGGTTTTGTGGGCACAACAGCACCGTCAGTGCATTGAAGTGCTCAATACCTGTTAGGTCGGAAATCGACTTTTGGGAGAGGTTCAGTACTTCTGTCTTGGCTATCATTTCTGCCGAGAGTGTACCGTTTTCTGTAAGTTCAAACTGCTGTGCCAATGCATTGCGGAAATTGGCGTCTGGGAAATTCTCTGCATTGAGTGCCACTTGAGCATGCATAGAATGTGTACTTGCCATTAAGGCAATAGCGATTAGTAGATTTTTTTTCATAATATAAAAACATTAATAAATTTTAAGTAAGCCTTCGTTGCAAATATAGGAATAATTTTTTGAAAACCAAATATTTATCATTAGAAAATGAAGAAAAACGGCGAAATTGTTGTTTTATGTAGAAAATATAGAGAAAAACGGCGAAAAATGGTGAATATAGCCTATTGCTTGTTACATTTCCTGTATTTTTTGTATGAAAGTATATGGTTTTGAGTGAAAACACATGTGCTGAGCATGTAAAGTACATGCTGGGTAAATTGGGAAAATGTTTTGCATCCAAGATTTTCAGGCAAGTTGGCTCTTTTGGGCATGGTTTGCTCTGTATTGAATGAAAAAAATAGGGTTATTCATCGTTTTTTGGATGAATTTTCTTATCTTTGCAGGTTATAAGACAGGAGAATAATATGGTAGAGTTAAATCATCAAGAATCAGGAGAAAAACGCAGTCTCAGTTTCGTAGAACAAATGGTTGAGGCTGACCTATCGGAAGGCAAGAACAACGGAAGGCTTCAAACCCGTTTCCCACCTGAGCCCAACGGCTATCTACACATTGGGCATGCAAAAGCTATTTGTATGGACTTTGGGTTGGCAGAACGTTATAACGGAACTTGTAATTTGCGCTTTGACGATACAAATCCCACGAAAGAGAACAACGAATATGTTGAAAACATCATGAACGACATCAAGTGGTTGGGCTTTACATGGAACAACGTGTTTTATGCTTCCGACTATTTTGACAAATTGTGGGACTTTGCCTTGTGGCTCATCGGCAAGGGGCTTGCGTATGTAGATGAGCAGACTAGTGAGCAGATAGCCGAGCAAAAAGGCACGCCGACAGAGCCTGGCAAGGAATCGCCATACCGTAATCGCCCCGTGGAGGAGAGCTTGCGGCTGTTCGAACAGATGAACACGCCTGAGGCAAGGGAGGGCGCAATGGTGCTCCGTGCCAAGCTTGACATGGCGAACCCCAACATGCATTTCCGCGACCCGATCATTTACCGTACCATACATACGCCGCACCATCGGACAGGGACAAAGTGGCATGCTTACCCGATGTATGATTTTGCGCATGGCCAGAGTGACTATTTTGAAGGCGTGACGCACTCTATTTGCACACTTGAGTTTGTGCCGCATCGTCCGTTGTACGACCAATTTGTGGATTATTTGCTGGAAAAAGACAATCAGCAAGATTATCGCCCGCGGCAGATTGAGTTCAACAGGTTGAACTTGACTTACACGATGATGTCAAAGCGAAAATTGCTGGCTTTGGTCGAAGAGCAGAAAGTAAATGGATGGGACGACCCGCGTATGCCGACCATTAGTGGCATGCGTCGCCGGGGCTATTCGCCGGAGAGTATCCGTAATTTCATTGATTCGATTGGCTACACCAAATTTGACGCACTTAATGACATGGCGCTTTTGGAAGCTGCCGTCCGCGACGATTTGAACAAGAAGGCTTTACGGGTGAGCGCTGTCTTGGATCCGGTGAAACTGACCATAACCAACTATCCAGAGGGCCAGACAGAGGAGATGGAGGCTGTGAACAATCCGGAAAACGAAGCAGATGGCGTACATTCCATAACTTTCTCGAAGAATCTCTGGATAGAGCGTGAGGATTTTATGGAAGATGCACCTAAAAAATTCTTCAGGATGTCGCCGGGCAAGGAAGTGCGTTTGAAAAATGCTTACATCGTGATGTGTACGGGATGCAAAAAAGATGACGAGGGGAATGTCACGGAAATTTATGCAGAATACGACCCGGAAAGCAAAAGCGGAATGAGCGGGGCTAGCCGAAAAGTTAAAGGCACCCTGCATTGGGTAAGTGCGGAGGCTTGTGTAAAGGCAGAAGTCCGTATTTATGACCGGCTTTTCAATGTTGAAAACCCAAGTGCCGACAGCCGTGACTTCCATGAATTGCTCAATCCCGACTCACTCTCGGTATTGACCGATTGCTATGTGGAAGATTTTGCCTCTAAAGCCCGGCCGGGTCAATATTTACAATTCCAGCGCATCGGCTATTTTATGGCAGACCCCGATGGCACGGCAGCACACCCAGTCTTCAATAAAACGATAGGTCTGAAAGACACCTGGGCTAAGTTGAACAAATGAACAGTGGCATGAACGATTTTGCAACTGATGAGTTTAAGGCAGCGCTTCAAAAGTACGAAGAGGCCCGTGAAAAAGGGGAGACGGTGTTCCTTGATGCCGATGACTTTGCGGACATCTGCGAATATTACAACCTTAATGGGCGTACAGACGAGGCTTTTGAAGTGATAGACTATGCCGTGTCGATTTATGAAGATGCGGCACTACCTCTTGTCATGCGTGCCAGAATGGCATTGGTGACTGAAAAAAACGTGGAGAAGGCAAAGGCTTATTTAGGAAAAGTCGCCAATACGGCAGACTTGGACTATGTGTTGATGCATGCTGAAATCATGCTCCATGAGCAGCACACAGAGGCGGCGCGTTCATATTGCGAGGAGGTATTGCAGCAACTTTCTGACGATGATGCAGACGATTTTGTGCTGGATGTGGCAGATTTGTTGTGCGACTATGAGCAGAAGGAAATGGCGCTGCAATGGCATCAGCGCCATTATTCGGACTTGTCTTCATTGGAAGGAAGGAAGATGACGGCGAAGCTTTATTATGAGAATGACAAGTTTGAAGAGAGTGTCGTCTTATTGAAGGAAATTCTCGACAGCGACCCCTATGCCCATGAGGAGTGGACGCGTTTATCGATCACATATCTGAGTCTGGGACAATATCCTGAAGCTATTGAAAGTGCTGAATATGCCCTGGCCATCGACCCTAAGTTTTATCTTGCGCTTAGCACCAAGGCAAACGCTTTGTATGAAATGGGAAATTATGACGAAGCGGTGACCTATTACCGGCGTTTTCTGGAAATTGAGCAAAAAAATCCTTTTGTCCACTATTTTCTCGGACTTTCCCTGGTGCATCAGATGCGTTTTGAAGAAGTGTTGGTGCATCTTCAGAAAGCAGAAGAGCTGATTGTCAATCCGACATCGGAAATGATGCATGAACTTTACCAAAATATCATAGAGGCATACAAAGCCTTGGGCAGGGCGGAGGATGCGTTTGCTTGCGTGGAGAAATTTTCCAAATATGCCACTAGCGAACTTGATGTAAAGCTGATGTTCGGCGACCTTTGCTATGCGGCAGGGCGTCATGATGAAGGAAAAGAGGCTTTTAGTGACATCATGCGGGCTGTGATGGTAAACACGGAACGTTTTGAGGAGTTGACCTTGAAAATGGGCATCTCGCTTTTTTACAATAAAGTTTTTGAGCAGGCCATCAACCTATTGCTCCTTTTTGTCGAGTCAACTGAAGTCAAAAAGGGAACACCTGGCTTTTCTTTTCTTTCGGCAGCCTATCTGGCATTGGGAAAAACGGGTGAGGCGCTCATCTTCCTTGAACGTGCAGTGACATTGAACCCAGGAGAGGCAAAAGACGTGCTGGGAGGCGGATTCCCAGAGCATTTGAGCCCAGAGGAGTATTATATTTATGCAAAAAAAATGTGGAAGACAGGAGATAAAGACTAACAGCGATGGACTTTTTTAATTTTATTATTGAGCATCTGAACTACGGATGGGTTTGGTTTTTAATGCTTTTGGAGAGTACGGTAATTCCCGTGCCATCAGAATTGGTCGTGGCTCCGGCAGCGTATTTTGCCGCAGCAGATAGGTTGAACATCTGGTTAGTCATTCTTTTTGCGACCATAGGCGCAGATTGTGGAGCTACAATAAATTATGTTGCGGGCTATTATTTAGGTCGTCCTTTGATATACAAGTTCGCCAACAGCCGTTGGGGGAAAATGTGCTTGTTGAACCAGCAAAAGGTGGAAAAAAGCGAACGGTACTTTTATAACCATGGTATTGCGGCAACCTTTACCGGCCGTCTGATTCCAGGCATTCGTCACTTGATTTCCATTCCTGCCGGCTTGTCGAAGATGCATTTCGGAAAATTTCTCTTGTATACCACCCTGGGAGCGGGGTTGTGGAATTGCATTCTTGCAGCGCTCGGCTGGTGGTTTTATTCTTTTGTTCCGGAAAGCCAGTTGGAAGAAACGATCTTGAAGTACGGCAATCTCCTCAAATATGTGATTCTGGCATTGGTCGGGCTCGCCGTCTTGGGACTGATTGTATATCATTTCATGAAGAAAAAACAAGTTCCGGATTAAGTTGTTGAACATTCCACCCGGTCTTTTCAAATGAAAGGATTTCCTATTGGCATGGATGTGAAATCGGGTGGTTGAGAGAAACTTTATAAAATGAGAATCCCGTGAAAATATCGCATGTGCCAATGGTCTTTATGCCGAAAACAAGTATAAATGATGCCCTTGAATGGACGTTATTTATCGTTGGCTATTAATGACAACGCACTTGTAGCTTTGTTTTGATGAAAGCTGCAGATACATGGTGTCCGCAGCCATTGACAAATGGATGGTTTTCATTCAGCCCGACGATTTTAACAGATGTTGAATCCTGATTTTTGCCGGGAAATCACACTCCAATGCTCTTATTATACCACTGATAGAGCCGGCTAACGCCTTCTTCAATATCAATTTGATGCCGCCATCCCAATCGGTGGAGTTTGCTGACATCTGTCAATTTTCGCATTGTACCGTCTGGCTTGCTGGTGTCGAATTCTATTGTCCCTTCAAAATTTGTTGTCTTTGCAATAAGTTCGGAAAGATTTTTGATGGTTATCTCTTTTCCCGTTCCAACATTTATGTGGCAATTGCGGATTTCTCCTAATTGTGGCAGCGCGCCGCCGCGACCGTGGCCTGCATTTCTGTTGCTGTCGTTCTGGCAGGCGGGTTCGTGGGCAGCGCAAGAGTATTTTTCAATTCCGATGATGTCGCTGAAATTGACGTGAAGCAAGATGTGTACGCTGGCATCTGCCATATCCTCACTCCATAGAAATTCTCTGAGCGGTGCTCCGGAGCCCCA
>ONQK01000207.1 GCA_900319895.1 uncultured Prevotella sp.
GTCCACTGAAGACGCTATTTGGTGAAACTTTTCAGGATGCAATTTTTTGAAAGTATCACTAACCCAAATGAAGAATGGCAACTCATACATACACCTTATACCTAAGTCTGAAAAACCACCATAGGTTCTTCCATACAAATGACGTTCATCATCGTAGACTTGTTCACCATGGTCGGAAAGATATACAATAACGGCATCATCATTTCTGAACTGATCAATGATAAAAGCCAATACAGCATCATTATACCGTGTGGCATTATCATATTCAGCTACTATTTGTCTTTCTCTCTCATTAAGATCTTTGCGTCTTATGTCGTTTGCACTAAATGTTTCCCATTCTCGGGTATGGGGATAATGATCCTTTGCATCCACATGCTGACCATAGAGGTGGAAAAGATTTACAGATTTGTTTCCATGATCAAAATGTTCTGCATAGTTTTTAACCAATTCCATGTCGTCGAATCCGAATCTCTGTGTATTTCTATAGGAAAAGCATTGATCGTGAATTTTTTCTTCTGCTATGAAATATGATAGAGAATAATAGTTTATACCCTCTGTGCTATTTCTTGTCTCTTGATTGTCAAACAATGATACGCGGAAACCTGCCTTTCTGAACACAGCAGGGAAAAGGGGCTGTAGTTCCCAAGTTGTCGTATCATTGGCACTTTTGAGGGAATAGAACAACCTCATTGTAGAAGTCGTTCCATTATAGACAGAGACGACATCGTTATATACATATAGATTGCCTCTGTCTCGTTCCTCCAATAGTCTTGGATTTGTTGGCAGGGGGTATCCATACAGGCTCGAATGAGCCTTAATATGTGATTCTCCCATCACACATACAATAATTGGTGATGTCTCTGGAGTATGAGTGACCTTTATGTTCTTATTTGCATTGTATATGTTGTTTACATCTGAACTATAATGGTTTACAAGCTTCATGCTACGTAGCAATTGGTGGATAGTTACAATTCCTGCTACCGTTTTATATTTCATGGAAATCGCCTGCATGGACATTGTTATGCCACCAATTGAGAAAATGATTATCACAAATCCCACGATTCTTCCATTTCTCATAAGAACAAAGGACTTGTGTTTCCACCAATTGTTAATTTTATGATATGTAAAATATAAAAGTAAAAGAAATGTCAAGCAAACAAGTGTAGTCTTATTTAGGACAAATGCATTTACAAATGCGGATGCTTCTCCAATGTCTGTCTGTATAATAAATGAAAAAATAATAGGCGTCATCCTCGTATCAAATCTTAGATAGACGAAAGACTCAACAATAAATAGTAACAAACAAACTGTTATAATGATCCATCGTATATAACGATTTGTCAATTGAGCCAATAAACAAGCAACGAAAGCATATGGAACCGCTTGAATGACCGCTGTTAGGAAAAGCATCTTTGCAAAATGCTTTCCATTTACAATTTCATAGCTGGCTGGGATAGATAGTAAGAGCAATATTACCATGAAAGATGGTAATTCTCCCATCACTACTTTGCCAATACCGGATAACAATTTGGATATGATTCTATACATAACTATAAATTTTATGGTCTATAGACACCCCGGATTGGACCAAGTATTTTCCTATAACTACTACAAAAAGAAAAGCGGGGTATCTGGCTTCTGCCTCTGTTCGCTGTTAAGGTCCTAGGAATACCTGTAGAATGAACAATGCAGAACTTGACACCCACGCTGTCGGTATATATGGTACGTCCATTAAAGCGTGCGTGAAGGCATGGTTAGCCTTCGGCACGCAAAACGGGACAGCATATACCTACCCGTAGCATCTACTTTTGCAATGCCTTTGATTCTACGTTCGAATTTCCTAGGTTCTAACAACCAAAAACAAAGCGTCAGCGACGCATTTCAATAATGTAGTGCTCTCTCCCTATAGCCGTTTCGACCTTGATGCAAGGTGACTTGGCGTGAGTAAAGCGAAAGCAAAGGTAAAAAAAAAATTGAGAAAATCTATAATTCCAGAAGTATTTTTGAAAAAATTATGGTCAAGAGCATATATCTTGCTTGACGATATTTGTTGGTGGAATAGAGTTTTTTAATGTTTATGCTCCATGAGTTGCATATGTTGTTGATTTTATAGTACAACTAGTTGCAGGTCTGTTTATTGGGCGTTATTATCGTAGATGTCGCTGCTTCGTCACCGGTTTGGGAGGGTCCTAAAGACATTTTATGCCGTTTCCTTTCTCTTGTCTTATAAAGGTCTGGTGTTGAAGACCTCAAAACCCGGGAAGTTCCTTCAAGCCTTCCCGGGTTTTTAAGATTCTGGTAAGTATGATTGCCTATACAATATTCCTTCCGTGGCAGTTTTTGAACTTCTTGCCGCTGCCGCATGGGCAAGGGTCGTTTCTTCCCGGCATTTTGTCCTTCACCAGAGGCGTGTGGTTGATTTGCTGGGCACTCTCGCGTGTGTCTTGCCGTGCGGCGGCCTGCTGCGCCGGGTCGTTGAGGTCGTCTTTCTGCTCGTTGTAGCGTTGTGAACGTTGTTCGGGTGCGGCTTCTCTGACTTGCATTTCGGGGATTTGCCCGCGCATGAGAATGGATGCCATGCGGTTGTTCATGTTGTTGATCATGTCGTCCCAAATCTTGACGCTTTCGAGTTTGAAGATGAGCAGTGGGTCTTTTTGCTCGTAGCTGGCGTTTTGCACGCTGTGGCGCAAGTCGTCGAGCTGCCTGAGGTTTTCTTTCCAGCTTTCATCGATGATATGGAGCATGATGACCTTCTCAAACTGCTTGACAACGTCTTTGCAGTTAGTCTCGTATGCCTCTTTCAAGTCGCACGGGATGTTGTAGATGCGCAAGTTGCCGTTTTTGTCGGTCTTTCCGTCGGTGATGGGCACCAAAATCCGTTCAAACTGTGCGCCTTGGTTCTCATAGATGTCTTTGATGACCGGCTGTGCGACGTTTTGTATGCGCTCCGTCTTCCGGCTGAACGTTTCCATGGCTTCTTTGAAGGTGGTTTCTTCGAGTTTCTGCCGGTCGCCGTTGAAGAGTTCCTCCTCTGTGAATGGGCATTCGATGGACAATGTCTTGAGCAGCTCTTCTTTGCAGCCCTCGTAGTCGTTGTTTTCGACGATGTTCACGACGCGGTCCCAGATGAGGTTTGCAATGTCCATCCCAATGCGCTCGCCCATGAGTGCGTGGCGGCGTTTCTCGTAGATGACGCTGCGTTGCTTGTTCATGACATCGTCGTATTCGAGCAGGTGTTTGCGTGTGCCGAAGTGGTTTTCCTCCACTTTCTTCTGCGCCCGTTCAATTTGCTTGGTGATGATTGAACTCTCGATGCGCTCGCCCTCTTTGAAGCCCATTTTGTCCATGATGTTGGCGATGCGCTCGCTACCGAAGAGGCGCATCAGCTTGTCTTCGAGCGATACGTAGAACACGGATGAGCCTGGGTCGCCTTGACGGCCGGAACGTCCGCGCAACTGGCGGTCGACGCGGCGGCTCTCATGTCGCTCCGTGCCTATGATGGCCAGACCTCCGGCATTTTTCACCTCATCGGAGAGCTTGATGTCGGTACCACGGCCGGCCATGTTGGTGGCGATGGTCACGGCACCGAGCATGCGTTCTTCCTCAACGATGCTGCCTGTGTGTTTTGAGTTGCTGGCCTCCAAGGTCTCCTGATGTTTTTCTGCACTCTGTTTGTCGCTGAAGGCTTTGCCGTCTGCGGCGACCCACACTTTTCCCATCGTACTCTTTCCTGCTTCTGCCACGATGTCGGCCTCTTTCTGATGCAGTTTCGCATTGAGCACCTGGTGGGGGATGTTCCTGAGTTTCAGCATGCGTGAGAGCAATTCGGAAATTTCGACAGAGGTTGTGCCCACGAGCGTCGGCCGCCCTTGTGTGCGCATGTCTACGATTTCGTCGATGACGGCATTGTATTTCTCGCGCGCCGTTTTGTAGACCCTGTCGTCCATGTCTTTGCGGACAACAGGCTTGTTGGTGGGAATCTCAACGACGTCGAGCTTGTAGATGTTCCAGAATTCGCCTGCCTCGGTGGATGCCGTACCTGTCATGCCGGCTAGCTTATGGTACATGCGGAAATAGTTTTGCAGTGTGATGGTGGCAAAAGTTTGTGTCGCGGCTTCCACCTTGACGTGTTCTTTGGCTTCTACGGCTTGATGAAGTCCGTCGCTCCAGCGCCGTCCTTCCATGATGCGTCCTGTCTGTTCGTCCACGATTTTCACTTCGCCGTCGATGACGACATATTCGTCGTCTTTGTTGAACATACAATACGCCTTGAGCAGCTGTTGCAGCGTGTGTACGCGCTCGCTCTGCACGGCGTAGTGGTTCATCATCTCGTCTTTTCTGTTGATGCGCTCTTCGTCGCTGAGTGTCGTGTCTGCCTCAAGTGCCGAAAGCAGTGAAGTGATGTCGGGCAACACGAACAATTCCCTGTCGTTGACTTGGCCTGCCAGCCATTCGGAGCCTTTGTCGGTCAAGTTGCACGAGTTCATCTTTTCGTCCACCACAAAGTAGAGCGGCTCGATGGCCTCGGGCATGCGGCGGTTGTTGTTTTCCATGAAATATTCTTCCGTCTTGAGCATGCCGGACTTGATGCCTTCTTCTGAAAGATATTTGATGAGCGGCTTGTTCTTTGGAAGACACTTGTATGAGCGGTAGAGCGATATGAAGCCTTCGTTGGTCAGCTTGGCATCGTTTTTCTCTTGTCCCTCTGTAATTTTTTGCTTGGCGTCAGCCAGGTATTGCGTGGCGAGTTGACGTTGTACGCCGACCAGGCGCTCCACCAGCGGCTGATACTCTTCAAACATCTGGTCGTCACCTTTTGGAATGGGGCCGGAGATAATCAACGGCGTGCGGGCATCGTCAATCAAGACGGAGTCTACTTCGTCGACAATGGCGTAGTTGTGCGCGCGTTGCACCAAGTCGGCGGGCGAGACTGCCATGTTGTCGCGCAGGTAGTCAAAGCCAAATTCGTTGTTGGTGCCGAAGGTGATGTCTGCCTCGTAAGCCTTGCGCCGCTCTTCTGAGTTGGGGCGGTGTTTGTCGATGCAGTCGACGGAGAGCCCGTTGAATTGATAGAGCGGCCCCATCCATTCCGAGTCGCGCTTTGCCAGATAGTCGTTTACGGTCACTACATGGACACCGTTGCCTGTCAGTGCATTGAGGAAGACGGGCAGGGTCGCCACCAGCGTCTTGCCTTCGCCTGTCGCCATTTCGGCAATTTTTCCTTGATGCAACACCGTGCCGCCGAAGAGTTGCACGTCGTAGTGTATCATCTCCCATTTGAGGTCGTTGCCGCCGGCTGTCCAATGGTTGTGGTAGATGGCCTTGTCGCCGTCGATGGTGATGAAGTCTTTTCGCGGGTCGCTTGCCAACTCTCGGTCGAAATCGGTCGCCGTCACGACGGTTTCTTCGTTCTCGGCAAACCGTCGTGCCGTTTCTTTGACGATGGAGAAGGCTACGGGCATCACTTCGTCAAGTGCTTTCTCGTAAATTTCGAGTACTTCTTTCTCGAGCTTGTCGATTTGGTTGAAAATAGGCTCTCTTTGGTCTATCGGCGTGTCCTCGATGGTTGCCTTGAGCTCTTGTATCTTGTTTTTCTGCTCCTTTGCCGAATCCTGGACATATTTTTGTATCTCTTTTGTCCGTGCGCGCAGGCCGTCGTTGTCCAGGGCATGTATCTCGTCGTAGGCCAGTTTTACTTTTTCCACGAGTGGTTGTATCAATTTCATGTCGCGGCTGGATTTGTCGCCGAACATGGCTCTTAAAATTTTATTGAAATTCATTCTTTTGGTTGTTTTTATTGTATTTTTTTAGCAGATGCAAATGATATGAATAATTTTTGGGAGAGGCTGGCTCGTTTGTATAACCCGTTTTCTTGATGAGAAGGATGGGGCGGGCCATTCTTACCGGCGGCTTGGTGCTCGAATGATGTTGTTCTTGCCGATGCTGGCATTCTTCCACCTCAAAGGTCCTTCGTCTTCATCTGCTGCTTGCCTCTTGGGTGGGGGAGACTGTTGGCATGTGCGCGAATTTCTCTCATCGGGGAAAGAGGGACTGCTGTTGGATCTCTTTTGTTTGGCAGTCAGTTCTTTCAATACTGACAAAATGTCGCTTTTGAAGTCGCTAAGCTCTTCCCGTGCCATGATCTCTTCCACCGTGAATTCGCCCAATGCCTCTTGCAGGGCTGACTTGAAGTCTTGTGCTTCAACGCCAGTGGCTGTTAGAATCACAAGCAGGGTGGTGATGTATTTATTTCTCATGGCGTGTCGAATATGAATTTGATATGCTTCTAAACAGCAAAGTTAATGCCAGAAGATACATGCCTTCGGCGTAGGTCTGCCAAACACTTCCGATGAGAAAGAGCAGGCAGCCGGCACCGAGAAACTTCCAGTAGAGGCTCCCCATATGGCCCTTGCGGCGCGCCCTTGCGGCAGGGTAAAGGAAGATGAGCGACAAAGGGTTGAGGATCAGTATTTGCAGGTTGAGATTGACTGTGGGGTGCTGTGAAAAGACCATCATCAATAAGATGACACCTGCCGTGCCTGTGCTGAAGAGCAGGAAAGCATCGAATAGCCATGCCTCCCGCGGTTTGCCGCTTCTCATCCGCTCTTTGGACGTGTTTTTTCGCCATTCTCGCAGTCCGATGAGCAGGCTTAGCATGAAAAGCGTGAGAAAAAGGGCCGTCGGACTTGTAAGATGTTCGTTGGAGGAGATGTGGGGCTTTGCGCCAAAATTTCCTTGATGGAGGAACATTTCTTCGCTGACCAGCTTTTGCGGCTTTTCCCCTGATTGATGGCGTATGATGTTGTTGAACTCTTTTCTGACACTGTCGGGCAAGAACAACGACGCTTCCTTTGAAGTGCTGAAATCGGCCTTGATGCCCAGCAGCAGGTCGTTCCCAAATTGTGTCCATCGTTGCTGGCCAGTCCATTGATGCACCATCTCCCGATAGCTTGTGCCTTCCCATTGGCTTTGGCTGACTTGTTGGTATGGTGTCTCCAAATTGTCGAGAATGATGTTGCGTGCCCGCGTTGTGCAGTTGTCGTACAGAAAGTTGTACCGGTAGGTCTTGTTCTCCGGCAAGGCGTTTTGTTGTAGCGCCTGAAGTATTTTCCATTTCTCATTTCTGGTCAAATGCAGCTTTTGCTCCACAATCCAGCGGTTCTGGCACTTGTATTCCTCCAGGAAGACAGGCGTTGGGATGATGCCCATCTCGTAGTCGGTCAGCCCGAAGATGAAGCGCAGGATGAAAAATTTATTCCGGAAAGAGAACATGCCATAGTTGACAGCGACGTCGTAGTCGACGGCCCGGTTGTTGACACGGATGGCCGAATGTCCGTAAAGGCTCCATGTCTCGGTTCCGGGACCGCAGGTGAGCAGGCTGATGTCGACGGAGTCCATCGCTTGAAGTGGCGCGCGATGGCTGTCGGCGACTTGCGCTTTTGCGGATGAAAAACATGCGAAAAGCACAAGAATGAATTTGAAAATATGGCATAAACTTTGTTTCACGATGCAAAAATAGCTTATAATTCTCACTTTTGGTGCTAATATATCGAAAAAAAACAATAAATTTGCACACAAAATACATTTAGTTCATAAAAAATGTGCATCTTTGCATGTCAAATTGAGCAAAAATATGAGACGAATATTTAATATTGCAGCACTTTTGTTGATGTGTTCATCATGTCTTTATGCCCAGAGCGGGACGAATTCCCCGTATAGTCAATTTGGTCTTGGTGTGCTTTCCGAGCAGTCGGGCGGTGTCAACCGGGGCATGAACGGCCTGGGAGTCGGGTTGAGGGAGCACGACCAGGTAAATGTCCTGAATCCGGCATCTTATTCTTCCATTGACTCGTTGAGCTTCATCTTTGACGCGGGCTTTTCGGGACAAATCACCAACTTCAAGGAAGACGGCAGGAGCAAGAACGCCAAGAATGCTAACTTTGAATACGCTGTGGCAGGATTTCGACTCAGAAAAGGGCTGGGCATGAGTTTGGGCATCTTGCCTTTTACCAATGTGGGCTATCATTACCAAAATACGGGATTTGTGGACAATGGCAGGACCACAACGTACACGAACCAATTCGCCGGCGAGGGCGGCTTGCGGCATGTCTTCGTGGGAGCGGGATGGAGCCCGTTGAAAGGATTCTCCATCGGTGCAAATATAGCTTATTTATGGGGAAGTTACACACGTTCTGTCACCAATTCCTATAGCGACGAGGACATCAGTTCGCTGACGAAGACCTATGGAGCGACCATCAGCAGCTATAAATTGGACTTTGGTGTTCAATACGAGCAGAAAATTACGGGAAAAGACCGGCTCGCACTCGGTCTGACCTATGGGTTGGGCCATCGCCTTGGCGCGGACGCCACTTGTGTGGTCGTCACCTCAGGCATCGTCTCGGACACGGCAAGCCATAAGGCAGAAGACGCTTGGGAACTTCCCATGACCATAGGTGCCGGCTTGAGTTGGAATCACGGCAACCGTTGGCGGGTTGGCTTTGACTATACTTTGCAGAAATGGGGCAGTGTGAGCTCGCCCAATTATTATAATGAGGCCGGAAAGATGGTCTATAGCGTTGAAAAGGGACTGTTGAAAGACCGTTCAAAAATGACGCTGGGCGGTGAATATTGCAACAACGAGAACGGCCGCGACTTTTTCCAGCGTATCCGTTACCGCTTGGGCTTCTCGTATGCCACGCCTTATGTGAAGGTGAACGGCAAGGACGGCCCCAAGGAACTTTCCGTTAGCGCTGGCTTCGGCATTCCCATCAAAAACGGCTACAACAACCGTTCTATGCTCAATATCAGCGGTCAGTGGCAGCAAACTTCCGCCCCCGGCCTCTTGAAAGAAAACACATTCCGCATCAACATCGGATTCACGTTCAACGAGCGCTGGTTCATGAAGTGGAAATTTGAATAGGACCAAAAATGGGCAGAGAATTGATTCTTTTTTGATGCAAAAAGCTACTTTCTTATATTTAATAATAGGTGTTGTATTGACATTGTCATTTTCGTGTTCTGAAGAAAAAGAACACACCTTGCCCGCCATTCTGCCTCAGGATTCGGCATCGGTGATGACCACTTATGGCGTAAACACGCTGATTTCAGACTCAGGAGTGGTCAAATACCGTATTGTATCGGAATGCTGGGAAATCAATCAAGTGAGGCAGCCCTCACGCTGGATTTTTGTGAAAGGGCTTTTTCTGGAGCAATTCGATGAAAAATTCCATGTCCAGTCCTATATCCAATGCGATACGGCTTACTATTACGACCACCAGCGGCTTTGGGAGCTGAGAGGCCGGGTGAGCATCCGCACAAAAGACGGTTTGTTCTTCACGAGCGAGGAGCTTTTTTGGGACCAGGCGGCTCATGAACTCTACTCCAACAAGTACTCGAACCTAGTCACTCCCGAGCGCCAATTGCAAGGCGCGTATTTCAGGAGCGATGAAAAAATGACACGCTACATGGTGTCGGATACGAAAGGGGCCTTTAATGTGGAAAATTTTGACGGTACCCGAAGCGAACCGCCGATGGGAACGGACTCTGTCGTTGAGGTACAGCGTGCACCCATCGTCCCACAGAAGAAAAATTTAACGCAACCATAAGTCAATCAGAACAATACATCGAACAACAATATGTCTGCGCATTTAGGACTTTTAGCCGGTATTTCCATAGCCATGCTTTTCTCTGCTTTTTTTTCGGGGATGGAGATAGCGTTTGTGTCCAGCAACCGGCTGCTGGCAGAGGTAGACCGTGGCAAAAACGTCTTTTCCCAAGGCCTCCTGAAAAAGTTTTACCAACATCCTGACCATTTTGTCAGCACCATGCTCGTTGGCAATAACATTGCGCTGGTGGTATATGGAATCTTGATCGCAACCTTTTTTGACCGAACTGTTTTTGATGGCTTCTCGCCTGGCTTTACGGTGCCTGCCGACACGATAATATCTACCGTGATAGTCCTTTTTACAGGCGAGTTCCTACCCAAGGTGCTCTTCAAAAGCAACCCCAACCGCATGTTGACGCTCTTTGCCCTGCCTGCCTACGTCTGCTATGTCCTGCTGTGGCCCATAGCACAGTTCGCCACCTTTCTTTCCAAGCACTTGTTGTGTTTGGTGGGCATCAAGATGCAAAACGACCAGGCCGACGAGGAATTTTCCAAGATAGACCTCGACTACCTGTTGCAGACAACCATCGAGAATGCAGCCAGCGATGACGACATAGAGGAAGAGGTCAAAATCTTCCAGAACGCCTTGGACTTTTCAGAGACCAAGGTGCGCGACTGCATGGTTCCAAGGACGGAAATCTACGGCGTAGAGCAAGGATGCTCGGAAGAAGACCTGAAGAGCATGTTCATAGAGAGTGGGCACTCTAAGATCGTGGTCTACAGAGAAGACATCGACCACATCGTCGGCTATATCCACTCCTCGGAGATGTTCCGCCATCTGGACAACTGGCGCGACAGCATCCGCGAAATGCCATTCGTGCCGGAAACCATGTCGGCGCAGAAACTGATGCAGACGTTCTTGCAGCAGAAAAAGTCGTTGGGCGTGGTCGTCGACGAGTTTGGAGGCACCAGCGGCATCGTCGCCTTGGAAGACATCGTGGAAGAAATCTTCGGCGAGATAGAGGATGAGCACGACAGTGAAAAATACATCGCAAAGCAGATCGGCGAGAGCGAATTTGTGCTCTCGGCACGCCTGGAAATCGACAAGGTGAACGAGATGTTCGACCTGGACTTGCCCGAGGGCGACGACTACAAGACCGTGGGCGGGCTCATCCTGCACGAGTTCCAGAGCTTTCCGAAGCTCAACGAAATGGTGCATATCGGGAAATTCCATTTCAAGATTGTTAAAAACACCATGACCAAGATTGAGCTGGTGAGAATGCGGGTGGAATGACTTGTTGCATCCGGCCGCCCTTTTTTTCGATGAATGCGAGGCCCGCCGGCCAATCTTGATGCCTTTTTGCTTCAATTTTTAACTTTTTGGCAGCTTGAAAATGACAAAACGCTGACAAAAATGACTTTTTTGAGCATATTTTTTGTGTAAAAATGAAAATTTTAATGAATTTCTTTGTATTTTTGTACGCTAAACTTCCCGACTTGGGGAAGGCAGGCTTATTTCAATAGTTATCAAATAATAAAAACAAAAATAATAAAATGGCAGCAATTGGAAAAATCAGAAGTTGGGGGCCGACACTCGTAGTAGTCATTGGCCTTGCCCTGCTTGCATTTATTGCAGAAGAAGCTTTTCGCTCATGTGAAGCAACAAGTAACAGTCAGCGACAGCAAATTGGTGAAGTGTTAGGGAACAAAATCGATGTTCAAGCGTTCCAGAAACTGATGGATGAGTACACGGACGTGTACAAAGTGACACAGGGACGTGAGAACCTCACGGACGAGGAACACACCCGGATCAAGGACATGGTTTGGGACGCCTATGTACAAAGCCAGATCCTCGAAGACGAGACCCGAAAGCTGGGGCTCACCGTCACGGATGAGGAGTTACAGAACATTTTGAACCAAGGGACGCATCCCGCATTGATGCAGACACCTTTCGTCAACAGAGAAACGGGACGCTTCGACGTGAATGCCCTGAAACAATTCCTGGGCGAGTACAAAAAAGCACAGTCAGGAGGCGCCCAGGCGGTGGAACAATACAAATCGTTCTATAACTATTGGACTTTTGTCGAGAAAAACCTGCGTCAGCAACTTTTGATGGAAAAATACCAGAACCTCTTCTCGCATTGTCTGCTCTCCAACCCCGTCTCGGCAAAGATGAGCTTCAAGGACGAGAACGAGGAAAGCGACATCCGCCTGGCAGCCATCCCGTATTCTTCCATCAATGACAACCAAGTCACCGTCTCCGACAGCGATTTGAAAGCTAAGTATGAAGAATACAAGAGTCGTTTCAAGCAGAACGTGGAGACACGCGACATCAAGTATGTGGCATTCCAGGTGCAGGCGTCCGAAGCAGACAAGGCAGCCATCGACAAGGAAGTGAAAGAGTTCGCTGCCCAGCTGCAAACCGCGGGCGACCCTGCCGAAGTGGTGCGCAAGAGCAATTCAAACGTTCCCTACCTGGGCATTCCAGTGTCAAAGACAGCATTCCCGTCCGACATTGCGGCGAAAATCGACTCCATGAGCGTCGGCGCAGTGGTGGGGCCTTATGAGAATGCGGCCGACAACACGCTGAACGTCATCAAGCTGACGGCCAAGACACAATTGCCCGACTCGGTGGAGTTCCGCATGATTCAAGTATTTGCAGACGATGCAGCTGAGACACAGCGCAAGGCAGACAGCATCTTCGCAGCAGTAAAGGCAGGCGGCGACTTCGAGCTGATTGCCAAGAAATATGGCCAGACGGGCGAAAAGACATGGTTGACAACCCGTGAATACGAAAACTCGCCGTCTTTGGACAAGGACACGAGAACTTATCTGATGGCGCTGAACACCATGTCGGTCAACGAAGTGAGGAAGTTGGAGATGCCCAACGCCAGCATGGTTGTCCAGGTGCTCAACCGCAAGAACTTCATCACCAAATACACGGCGGCTGTGGTGAAGCGCACCATCGGCTTCTCACGCGACACCTATAGCCAGGCTTACAACAAGTTCAGCCAGTTCGTCAGCGAGAACCAGACGCTGGAAGGCATGGAAAAGAACGCCGCGAAATATGGCTACGTCGTGCAGGAGCGCCAGGACATGAGCAGCGCGGAGAATTACGTTGCCGGAATCAGCGGCACCAAGGAGGCTTTGCGCTGGATCTTTGAGGCAAAGGAGGGCAAGGTGTCGCCGCTTTATGAATGCGGCAACAACGACCAGCTGCTCGTGGTGGCCATGACAAAGGTGAACCCGGAGGGCTACCGCTCGCTCGACAACAAGCAGATCAACGACTACATCCGCACAGAGGTGTTGAAGGACAAGAAGGCAGCCATGATTGCCGAGAAGCTCAAGGGTGTCAACAGCATCGAGGGCGCAGAGAAACAGGGCGCCAAAGTGTCTGAGGTGAACCAGATTACGTTCTCCTCACCGGTGTTCATCAGTGCCACCGGGGCAAGCGAGCCGGCGCTCTCGGGAGCTGTGGCTGCAACGCAAAAGGGCAAGCTCGGCAAGCATCCTGTCAAAGGAAACGCCGGAGTGTATGTCTTCCAGGTGGTTGACAAGAAGATGCGCGAGGGCAAGCTCGAGCTGAAGGAGCAGGAGGCACGCCAGCGCCAGAAGGCCAAGCAGGCGGCAGGCAACTTCATGAGCGAGCTGTACATGAAGGCCAAGGTGGCGGACAAACGCTATCTGTTCTTCTAGGAAAAGACAGGCATGTAGCTATCACATATGGAATGCGGCTGGTCAACCATTTGACCAGCCGCATTCTCTCTATGTGGCGTCCTTCGCCAGCCTCTCGCGAAGGACCATTATACTCCTCTGCCGGCTATTGCACCCTGACTTTCTTGCCATTGACGATGTACAGTCCTTGCGGCAGGTTTTCCATCGCCTCGGCATAGCTCGCTGCCGTGCGCACCTTCACGCCTTGCAGGGTGTACACCTCGACGGCGGGGCTGCCGGCCTCTGTCTCAGGGTTGTCGATGGCCGTCGCGTCTCTCAGGCTGCCCACCTTCTTGTAGAGCTGCGGATATGCGTTGTATCTGCCGCTTGACTTGCAGGTGGAGAAGCGGGGGTTGGAGGCCGTGGTGTTGTAGCAGATGAAATACTCGGGGAAGGCCACGTTCTTGATCTTCACGTTGCCCTTGTCGAACTTGATGCTCCATTTTGCCGTGTTGCTCGAGCGGCTGGTCTCAACGTCCAGCTGGGTGGCTGCCGCATTGAGTGCCAGGTAGCTGCCGGTGGCGGGGTCGTACAAGGTGTATTCGCCGCGCTTTCCGCCGAGGATGAGCTCGTGCGGGCTGTAGCCGGTGTTGAACTTCGTGGTGATCCTGTCACCGTTGATTTCCACGGCCATGGGGCTGCGCTGCGTCTTTTTGCTGATGACGACGATGTCGCCCATGCCCTGCCCGTGGGTCTCGTTCACGATCAAGTAGCTCGCGCCGAGCTCCAGGTCGCCGCTATAGTCCACCTTCTCGTAGGTCTGTGTGCCTTTTGAAGCTTTGACCGTGGAGGCGTCAAACGGCGTGGTGGGCTCGGTGATGGTGCCGCTGGTGTAATGGGCGCCGGCGTAGCTGCCGTACCTGAACACCTTCTGCTGCTGCTTGCCCCAGACATACTCTTCCAGGCCGGGGAAGTCGACGAAGGGGTTGCGGTTGCCCTGAATGCGGTAGACCATGTTGTTGCGGTCTATCTCTTTTTGGCTGACGGGGTCTTCCTTGGCCCATTTCATGAGCAACTCCATCACCCAGGGGACGAAGGGCGTGTGCGCGTTCCCGGAGAAGATCTCCTGCACCTTGTTGCTGGCACTGCTCGTCACGCTAGTCCAGGTGGGGATGTCCTTCTCATAGCAGGTGGCCATGTAGAAGTAAACCCGCGCCAAGTCGCCCTTGTACTCCTTGTTGGGCTCGAAGACCAGGCCGTCGTACGCCGTGTTCGTGCTCTTGCCGAACTTGCTGAAACCGCCGTAGGAGGTGAACTTCTCGCCGCTGGTCGTGCCGTAGGGATAGTTGTTGCGGCGGCTGTTCACATAGTAGTCCGTGGGGAAGACGTGCATCAGGTCGGTGGCCATGGGCAGCGCGCCGATGCCGCCGAACCAGCTCTTGGGCATGCTGTGCTCGCGGTTGTAGCAGATGCCCTCGCCGGCGTTGCCCGAGGTGACTTTGACAACGCCCTGCTGATGGGTGTAATACTCATAATACGACATGATGGAGTACAGGTCCATGATGTAGCCGTTGCGACCCACGTCGGAGTACTTGTAGTCCACCCACAGCTGGTCGTAGCTGTCCACGTCGGGGTTCTTGATGATCTGGTGCAGCGCCGTCTTCAGGCTCTTGCCCTTGGTGCCGTCTGCTGTGGCGTAATAACGCCCGGTTTGGTTGGGGCCTTGCGCCCACATGAGCGTCTGCGACAATAGCAGGACGCCTAATACTAACTTTTTCTTCATAGTTTTTTTTTATAAATTGAATAATAGAATGAATAAAGTCGATACAGGGGTTCCACAGGCCGTGACGCGAGGTGACGAAGGAAGGTTGCCAGAGGACAACTTGCTTTAGCAGCTGACAATCGAAAGGTCCACATCCAATGAAGTCGCAAATATAATAAAAAAAACACACAAGGCTGTATGCCCAGACGCTTTTTTGTGAAATTTCCCCATCTTTCGAGCCCTTGGGCCGCCTGGAGGGGATGGAGAATGGAAAAAAA
>ONQK01000178.1 GCA_900319895.1 uncultured Prevotella sp.
CGCCCTGATTATTTGCTGAACGACTTTATACAAATCCTGCATCCGGACATGGAGGGCTTGTCCCCGCTACGTTATTATTTTAAGATGGAGATTAACAAGTGACGAATAAAATGGGCAAAGGCGTGAAATCCTGCATCGGTCTGACCATTCTGATGGTCTTGCTGTTTGGGCTGAATCTCATCGTGGGCTCAATAAAGATTCCCATACATGATGTGTTTGCAATTTTATCTGGCGATGAGACCGTCAAGCCCAGCTGGCGATTTATCGTATTGCAATCCCGACTTCCGCAAGCCTTGACTGCCATCCTTTGCGGTGCCGCGCTGGCCGTCAGCGGACTGATGCTGCAAACAGCATTTAAGAATCCTTTGGCCGGACCTTCCATCTTCGGCATAAACAGCGGAGCCGGGCTTGGCGTTGCCCTTGTGATGCTCCTTTTCGGCGGTTCTTTTGGGGTCGGTGTCTTCAATGTGTCCGGCTTTGTCGCCATCTTGATTGCAGCATTTGCGGGCGCAATGGCAGTGATGGGCATCATCTTTTTTTTCTCGACCATCGTCCGCAACAATGTCATGCTGTTGATTATAGGCATCATGATCGGTTATATCGCCTCTTCGGCCATATCCCTGCTGAACTTCTTTGCGACCGACGAAGGGGTGAAGTCGTACATGGTCTGGGGAATGGGGAGTTTTGGAGGTGTTCCAATGACTCACATGCCTTATTTCGCATCCATAACCATTGTCGGACTGCTGGCGTCGGCCACATTGATCAAACCGCTGAATGCCCTGTTGCTAGGCGAACAATATGCCGAGAATTTGGGCATTAATACGCTTCGCGTGAGAAACTGGCTGATTGTCATAACAGGTTTGCTCACGGCGATAACAACTGCTTTTTGCGGCCCCGTCGCCTTTATAGGCCTGGCGGTTCCTCATATTGCCCGCCTCCTTTTCTCGACGGAGAATCATCGCTCGCTGCTCCCGGCTACGATGCTGACGGGTGCTGCAATGGCGTTGATTTGCAACCTTATTTGTTTCCTTCCTGGTGAAAATGGAGTGATACCGTTGAATGCCGTCACACCCATCATGGGCGCTCCGGTCATCATATACGTCATTATCTCCCACAAGAAAGGTTGAACACATGCATGAGACGGATGGCCTTGGATTGGCATCCGGCATTCGCAGGCTTAGCCCTCTTTTTCCAATAAAAGAGGGCTAAATTTATGGACATCAACAAAAAAATACCCAAAAAGTGATGTGAATCATCAAATTTTTTTATCTTTGCACCCGTAATGTGAAAAATATTACCCGTGAAGGTTCGCTTAGCCGCGATTAATTGGGAATCGAAGTGAAAATCTTCAACTGTCCCGCAGCTGTGAACTCCATTAGGGCTCCAAAATCACGAAGCCATTGTCTGTTTGGACGAGAAGGCATTTTGGAGTGGAGGAAAGTCAGAAGACCAGCCTTGTAAACGGAAAATGCCGATGTCCTCGATGTAAGGATGGCGGTATAAGAAGAAATTTCGTGGGTTACCCGCATCAAACGTGCTGCCTCTTTCGAGGCAGGAGGCGTGTGGACTTGAGTTGCGTCGCTTTCGTCTTCGAGCAGGCCGCCGGAGTGATGTCGTGGTGAAGACCATAATGTTGTAATGACAATGTTAAGAGAATTGTATGATAAAGAAAATTCTGATTGCCAACCGTGGTGAGATAGCCATCAGGGTCATGCGTGCCTGCTATGAGATGGGCATCCGCTCCGTCGCAGTGTATAGCACGGCCGACCGCTTGTCCCAGCATGTGGCTTTTGCCAATGAGGCATCGTGCATCGGCGGTGTGTCTGCTGCCGACAGCTATTTGAATATTGACCGTGTCTTGGAGGCGGCACACCGTCACCATGTGGATGCCATCCATCCAGGGTATGGATTTCTGTCGGAAAATGCAGCCTTTGCCCGTCGCTGCGAGGAAGAAGGCTTTATTTTCATCGGCCCACGTCCTGAGACCATGGAACTCATGGGCGATAAGCTCGCTGCTCGTCAACAGATGATAAAGGCGGGCATTCCGGTGGTTCCCGGCACACAGCAAAGGCTGTCCTGCGACGAAGAGGCATTGAAAATTTGCAGGGAGATCGGCTTTCCCGTCATGCTGAAGGCCTCACAAGGAGGTGGCGGGAAGGGAATGCGCCTGATTGAACGTGAAGAGGATGTCGTTGAGATGTACAATGCCGCGAAAAGTGAGGCAATGGCATCGTTCGGCGACGATACGGTATACATCGAAAAATTTGTGGAAGAGCCACATCATATTGAATTTCAGATACTTGCTGACAAATTTGGAAATGTAATCCATCTCTTCGACCGCGAATGTTCCGTGCAGCGGCGGCATCAAAAGATTGTAGAGGAAAGCCCGTCGCCGTTCATCGACTTCAACTTGCGTCACGAGATGGGGGCAAAGGCCGTGGCAGCCGCGCGCGCGGTGGGATACGTTGGTGCGGGGACGATTGAATTTTTGGTGGACAAAAACCATCAATACTATTTTCTGGAGATGAACACCCGCCTGCAAGTGGAGCATCCCATCACGGAAGAGGTGGTGGGCATCGATTTGGTCAAGCAGCAGATTTTGGTTGCCGATGGAAAGCCTTTGCAGTATCGCCAGGAAGACGTGCGGCAAAATGGCCATGCCATCGAGTGCCGAATTTGCGCCGAAGACACGGAGCACGACTTCATGCCCTCGCCGGGAGTAGTCCGCCAGCTGATGGAGCCCCATGGCATTGGCACGCGCATCGACTCGTACATCTACGAAGGATACGAGATACCGATGTACTATGA
>ONQK01000152.1 GCA_900319895.1 uncultured Prevotella sp.
GATAAAATAGCAGAAGCATCAATTGGCATTTCAAGTAAAAATGCGAATGTTCAAAATCTTCTTTTACTACCTCGCAATAGTTAATCACATTGCAGACGAGGCGTTCTTTAATCAAATATTCATCAGATTTACTTTTCTTCAGAGGTGTACATTTCAACTCCAGCCCTGCTTTGGAAAAATCTGATAGCGGGTTGCTGTTCGTTTCAAGAAAAAAATAAATATTCTCAACCATTTGCCCAAGACCACCCTTGCCCTTTTTCGGCTGATAGTCTTCCCATACAAAGTCGCGAAGCGTTTTCCCAAGTAATCCCTTGCTGTATTCAAAAACACTTGATGCACTACTAATATCGTATGGCAATTTTTCTGGTATTTTTATCTCTGACATATCTTGTTTTATTAAAATGATAATTTCACTTGCAAAGATACAAAATTTTTCGCAATTATTTCCGTTTTCCGAACGCTTCGTCGGTTATCATTATATTGAATTACTTATGATTTATTGCCTTGATCCTATTGGTTCCCGTCCCCTTTTCGGGATAACATTTTATACTTCTGTCCTTGAGCAGTTGCCTGTTCTAGTCTTCGACCATTTTTTTACTGTTTGTCGGATGGAAAACATGTATGTTGGGTGCATGACTTTTGCAAAAAGTACATGTCTTTGTCATAACTCTTTGTTGGATAGCGGTGAAGTGTGTAAAAAATCGTCGTTTGTTGATAAATTTTCGAAGCAGATGCAATAAAAAATGGGATGAAGCGTTTATATTCCTGATAAACATTATGTATGATCGTGTCGTTGTGCACGGTACGGTCACTATCGCACCATGAAATGAAATAGGGCGAATCCCAATGTTTTGCAATGCACTGTTGTTAATGATAAAGATGAATTGTAAGACATTGGGATTATGGAAATTCTGCTTATAGACAATGATGATTCTTTTACTTATAATCTGTTTCACCTTTTGTGTGGGGCAGGCGAGTGTCGCTGTGGCGTAAACGTAGAGGTCTTGAATTGCGGTGAGGCAAATGTTGAATCAGCCATGAGAGCTGACGGCGTGGTACTTTCTCCCGGACCGGGGCTGCCTCATGAAAATGAGAGTCTTATGGGACTTGTTGAGGGCTTGGCAGGACGTGTTCCCATTTTGGGCGTATGTCTTGGTCATCAAGCCCTTGCCGTTCATTATGGCGCCCGGCTCATTCATCTTTCAGGGCCTTGTCACGGCGATGTGAGCTGCATAAATATTAAATCAGACGGTCGGCTATTTGCTGGCATAGGCGGGCAGATGCTGGTCGCGCGCTATCATTCATGGTCTGTTGGCAGAGACGGCCTGCCTGAGCCGTTCCAGGTTACAGCTGAGACTGTCGACGGTTGTGTGATGGCTTTTGAGCACCGTTCACTCCCTTTGTTTGGTGTCCAGTTCCATCCCGAATCGTTTATGACCCCACAAGGCAAGCAAATCATCAAAAATTATTATCATGCAATATTACAATTCAATGAGACAGCTAGCAGACGACATGTCTAGCTATAGCGCCAACGGCGTTCCACTGCTTTTTGCCGTTGATTTCGAATTGCAGGAGGGGTTTGTCGTGGCAGACCCATGCAGCCAGCAAGAAATACTTTTCCGGACACCACTCATGACCAATATGCCTGCTCCAACGGCCCCGCCGCGCCCGCCGCGTGTGGAGCCTGTCCCCGTCGCTTTCAGCCAATACAAGAAAGGGTTCGACGTTGTCATGGAAGGCTTGCTTCATGGCGACTCCTATTTGACGAACTATACGATGCGCACTTACATCAATATGAATTTGACATTGAAGGAAGTGGCCCTGTCGAGCCTCTCGCCTTTTTGCCTGTTTGTCCCTGAGCGGTTTGTGAGCTTCTCGCCTGAGCGTTTTGTTGAAATATCAGGCGACGAGATAAAGACCCTTCCGATGAAAGGCACGATAGATGCGACACTGCAAGAGGCGGAGCAACGTCTGGTTGATGATGAAAAAGAGCTGGCAGAACACGTCACGGTGGTAGACCTGTTGCGTAACGACATAGGAATGGTTGCTCATAACGTTGAGGTCAGCCGCTTCCGTTTCATCTCAAGAGTGAAAACGCTGCAGGGCTGTTTGTTACAGACCAGTACGGAAGTGACTGGCCAACTGCCCGCCGACTGGCGCTGGCACCTGGGCGATATACTGATGAGCTTGTTGCCAGCAGGCTCTGTCAGTGGCGCTCCCAAGAAGTCTACGTTGCGGATTATCTCAGAGGCTGAAAAGTCTCCAAGAGGTTTCTATTGCGGGGTGTTCGGAGTTTTCGATGGACGGCGGTTCGACAGTGCCGTCCTGATCCGCTATATTGAAAAGGCTCGAGACGGTGGCTTTTTCTTTCGCAGCGGCGGCGGTGTCACTGTTCACAGCAATGTGCAAACAGAATACGATGAGGCCATCAACAAGATTTACTTGACATTGAAATGACAGTGCCTGATTAAGTTTTTATATGCCATCACCTCAAAAAAAGATGAAAAAGACCTTGAAACCTTGTAGCCTCAGAGACAGAGGACTTGCCGGAGACAAAATGTTTGTCGAGACCCTGCGATTTGACGATGGTGAAGTGAGGGATTTTGAAGCCCATTTGTCTCGACTTAGCCTTACCATGCATGATTTCCATGCCACCAAGCCTGATACCTCAGTCATAATGAGCCATCTCGGAACGATACCTTCCAAGGGGATTTTCAAAGTGAGAATCGTCTATGCCAGCGACATTCTCCGTATAGAGACGATCCCTTACAAGCCGCTGCTGCGCCGCAGCATATCGCTGGTTTGTGCAGACAATATCAGCTACTCCCATAAATACTACGACCGCCATGCCATCACCGACCTGCAAATCCGTTCAGGTTGTGATGATATCATTATGCTGAGCGATGGAAACGTCAGCGACAGTGCTGTAGCGAACTTGGTCTTCGAGAGCGACGAGGGGCTTTTTACCCCCGACACCCCCATGCTCCGCGGCATTGCCATCAGCAAACTCCTGCGTGAGCGTCGCGTCTGTCAACGCCGCATCACAGTAGATAGTCTATGTCAATACAGGCTTGTCCATTTCGTCAATACGATGTGCACCATCGGCGAGCTTCCGCCATTTCCTCTCGGCGACATCAGGCCGCCTATGGATGTTTTAAGGCAGAACATTTGAATGGGGTGTCGGCAAGGCGGAATTTGGAGCGCGAAGGAGGTTCGAAAACGAAAAAACGGGGCATTTCATTGTGAAACGACCCCGTCTTCGTTATTGGCTGATCAGCCGATTTGGCTTATTTAGAAGCAGTAGCGGATGCCAAGTGCGATGTCTCCCCAGTGGAAGTCCGTGTCAGGAATGAGATAGAACCGGGGGCGGATATCCAATGACAATTGAATTGGAACGGCGCTGAACTTGTATTCTAAGCCAGCTTGTCCTACAAGTGCAACGGCTACGTCGGAATCGCTATCTTTGATGTACTCGTTTTTCCATGTCCAGAAGCCCACATGTGCGCCCACGCCCGCGAACCATCCGAATCCGCTGCCGATTTCACCTGTGAACTGATAGATACCGTTGAGGCTAACTGAGGTGTAGTGGTCGTGGCTTGACCATCCGAGGTCGAATTCCAGTCTGTTGCTGCTCTTCAAGGCACGTTGATAAGAGAGTTCTGCGCCGAAGCCCTGGCCTCCACCAAGACGTACACCGAGAGCGTTGCTCTGTGCGTTAGCACTTACTACTATGGCAAAAGCCGCCACCAATACTAAAAATAATTTTTTCATAATTTTTGATTTTTTAAAAGATAATTAAATGTTAAAATTCTTGTTTTCTGTTATTTTATTTTATGTTTGTTTTGAAATTTTGTGCAAAGATACACTTTTTTTAAGAAAAAAAAAAAAAAAATGAGGAAAAATGTTTTTTAGCATGGATTTTTTGTTTTTTTAACGTTTTTTTGTCTGGTTTTGTTCCAGTTGTGCTCATCCATTGCCTTTGTTCCGGCTGTTTTTTCGCCTTCTCGGGGTGTTTTCTTTATCCGTTGCTGCAGATTCAATGATTTCCAGCAAGAAGTGTTGTTTGTCGTGCAAATATGTTTTCACCGAAAATCCTTTTTGGGCGGTGGTGTTCAGCAGTTTGTATTGCAGCATGTACATTTGATGCGTTTCCTCGCAAAGGTTGTCCAGCCTTTTCAGTGCCTCTTTGCTTCCTTTTTCACTGTTCCGAGTCAGCCGGAGTATGGTTCCGATGGTGCTTTCAAGTTTTTCGGAGAAATATTGGGCGCTCCGCCTGACTCTTTCCTTGAACTCTTCCTCTCCAAGCTCTTGCAGCGTCTTTTGGCGGATGATCGCTTGCCATTTTTTCGCCACTTCTTCGATGTCTTTTGTCATGGCATCGAGGGTTTGCTTGTGAAATGAGGTGAGGGAGGGGTAGCGTTTGTTGAAATGCTCAATAAAAAGGCGGCAGAGCTGCTCTTCAAGCTTTGTGATGTATGTAAATGAAAAGAGTTCAAGCAGCAGGTGGCGGCTGTGTTCGGATTTGAGCACGGGCAGCTGCTCAATGCTTCGCCGCGCCATTTCTTCTTGGCATTCGATGTATTGCCTTACTCGCTCGTCGTTGATGATGGCATGCGGGCTGATGGGGCTGGCCAGCACCATGCCTTCCAGCGTCTTGCAGCGGCTCAGGGCCACATAGACCTGCCCGGAGGCAAACGACGAGCGTGCATCGATGATGGCGTGCTCAAAGGTGAGCCCCTGGCTTTTGTGGATGGTGATGGCCCAGGCCAGGCGCAGCGGATATTGCCTGAATTTCCCGATGATGGTCGTCTCGATTTCCTTGGTCTCTTCATTGAGCATGTATTTCAGGTTTTCCCATACTTGCATCTCGACTTTGATGTTTTGTTCGTCGTCCTGGCAATGCACTTCGATTTCGTGGTCGTCAATGTAGACGATGTGCCCGATTTTCCCATTGTAATACAAGTGGCCGGGAGACGGGTCGTTCTTGATGAACATCACCTGCGCCCCGACTTTCAGCTCCAATGTCTTGGCGGCGGGGTAGGAAAACTCGGGGAAGGTGCCCTCTATTGTGGCGTGGAAGGTGAATGCCTTTGCCTCGATCTTTTCCAGTTCTTCTTGGTTGTGCTTATCGGCTTTTTGGTTGTGCGTGGTGAGTTTGATGTACCCGTCTTCGGGCCTAGGCGTAAAATGGGGTAAATATCGCTTGTTGAGCTGCTGAATGTCTTCCGGGCCGATTCTTCCGTCGCGGATGTGGTTGAGGATGTTGAGGAAATGGAGGTCTTGCTGGCGATAGACATGCTCCAACTGGATGGTGACATAGTCGATGCGGCTCAAGGCATGGCTGCCGAAGAAATAAGGCGTGCGGTAATATTTGTTGAGAATGGGCTCCTCC
>ONQK01000153.1 GCA_900319895.1 uncultured Prevotella sp.
TGTTGCCAAGAAATCTTACAACACCTTTTTCTTCAAGGCCAATAAGCACTCGTTTAAGACCTTCTGAATATTTCCATCGTTCAAAAATCTTTTACAGACCTACCGCCTCCAGAGCTTTCCATAGAAAGGCTGTTGGTTGGATTAAAGTGTACTTAACTTTCCCGGTATGCCGATTTGAGAAGTTTGAAGTACTGCAACATGGCGAGGGCTTCGACCGACAACTTCGACAAGCGCATCGGTTGGAAAGCTTCCATAACGTATACATCATCTGACGACAGACTGCATCGGGCTACGCACCTCCTTCATGCTGTTGAGGAAAGCCTTCGCACTGCCAAAGCGCAGGAAAAGGTCGAGACGGATGGGCACATGGTTTTGGTCGTCGCTGACATAAAATCGTACGATTTCCTTGTACTTCCCCTTTTCAAGCTCCATATAGGACAATTGCAGGCACCTGTACTTCACACCATTGTCCGCTTTCACCGTGCATGTCCCGCGATAGCGTAGCTGCGCCGTCGTCATGCCATTCCCGTCGGCAATCGGGATGCTGATGGTATGCCCCTTCTTCCATCCTTTTGCGCTGAAATTCCTGGCACGCAAGAAGATGTTCATCATGTCGTAGACACACTCTTGATAAGCATTTTCGCGCCATTCGTGCTGCCCGTCGTTCCGCTGACGGTGCTGCCGGATTTGCGTCTGTCCGTCGACATAAGAATAAAAAACCTCGTCCACGGTGTAGCGCTTGCCCTCGCGCGCGCCTTTCCTGAAATAAAGTGGCGCGAGTTTTGTCGTTGCATAACACAGCAACGTGTCTCGCAGGACAAACATTTCGTCGACCTTTTTATTGCCGCGCGTTATCAGGCTTGCCCGATAGGCGTCATACCCCTTGTATTTGGTGGTCACCGTTGAAAAGGAGGCACTTCCTGCCTTCACCCAAATGAATTTCCAGTTGTAATACAAGTTATACGAGAGGAATTCTCCTCCTTTGAATGCCGTATTGGCATATTCGCATTGTGCTTTTGCCGATGGCAGGCAAAAAATGGCGGTAAACAGACTGAGGATGACGGCTAAACGTTTCATTTCCCTACAATTTTAAGGTTTTGGCATACTCTATTCCCAATTTCCTTGCCCTTTCGAGGTTCCGTTGCTTGAGTTTTCGCTCTCTTTCGGGCTTTTGCCTGGTAATTTCCTGTGGCTTTTGCCTGAATCCCTCAGTGCGATTGGGATCCCAATGCCTCAACACATCCCAATTTGCCTTGCAAGTAAGCATCTCCGGGAAATAGTACACCTCTTCCGCCTGACGTCCGGCACGGAAATCGCCGGTGTCCCACACCCCGTTTTGATTGGTGTCAACGAACAATCTCAGATAATAATCACCTGGCAGCACATATTTGAACTCTGCATACGCTTTTGATGCAAAAGTCTCTTTCACCACAGCATCGTTCTTGTTAAGCAGTTGCACTACGATGTTTTCATCGCCCATACCTTGCAAGTCGACTTTAACCACGGCAAAGTCGGACAATGCACGCACCTTGAACCCCTGTTTATGTCTCTTGGAAATGCCGCCCAAGACATCCACAAAGGCCAAAGAGTCTATTTCCAAGCTGTATTCCGTGTCCGGCCGCCAGTCCACTTTCATCTCAATCCTTCTAGCCAACTGGTTCTCGGCATGTTTCTTCAACTCAACAAGTTGAAAAGGAGTTTTGTACCACAGCGTGTCTCGCTTTTGGTAAAGATGTATTTTCGTACTGTCCAGATGCGCGAGCGGGCGCGCCGCCTCGATCAAGAGCCGGCTGTCGGGCGCGATTGCCTGCCCTACGAGATAGTTGACGTTCAAAGGCTTTTGCGGGAACTGTTCTTGATGCGATTCTCCATTTCTCTTTGCTCGTTCTTGTCTCTTTTTCCACTCTTCATACTCCTTTTCGTATTGTTTTTGGCGTTTGGCATAGGTGTTAGGTGTCACTAATTCAAGCGTGTCGACCTGTTGCCTCAAAACGCCGGCGGAGTCGGTCACCATGTACGTCAACTGTATGTCCAAGGTGTCTTGGTTGTAAGTCAGCGAGTCGCGCACCCAATACGTCAGCGAGTCGGCTCTTGCGTTGGCTTCAAGGCAAAGCGATGCCTGTGCGTCGAAGTTCAGCCCCTTGATGGCGGGCAACGCGCCGTCGCCATGACTGAAAAACAACTTGAGGCAGTCGGCATCTTTTCGTTCAGCTTTGACCAGAAAACGGTCGGTCTGCTGTTCTGTGAATGCTTTGAGCACCACGTTGTCGGGCACAAAATGCGTGTATCCGACGCGTTTGATGTTGTCGATGCGCAGCGAGTCGCGCCAAACCGTGTCCTGCCTTATGTCTGCAAAGCATTCCGGCACAATAGTCTTTCCGTGGAACGCCAGTTTCTCTGCCTTCTGGCTAAATTTATAGTCTCCATCAGCGTCCATCAGCGCATAGACCTTATATTCTCCTGCGGCAACGCCTTTGATGACGAAATGTCCGCGGCTGTCGGTTCTCGAGACACGCTGCATGGGCTTGTCGACAAATGCCGAATCGCTCAAATCGCTGTACAGACCGACCAAGATGCCTTTTATCGGCTCCAGGTTCTCGCTTTCCAAGACATAGCCGGCCACTTGGAGCGTGTCAATGGCAGTGCCAGTGGAAAAGGTGTAAGTGTAGTTGCCCAGCGGATTGCCTTCGTTGTTGTCGCTGATGGCATCGGAGAAGTCAATAGTGTAAGTGGTGTTTGCTTGCAGCGAGTCTTTGAGCTCTACGACGATACGCTTGCCTTGCCCTTTTATTTCGGGCATCTCGATCTGAGGCGGCGACACCACAATTTTCTCGGACGGGTTGTCGAGTTTGATGTATTCGTCGAAATTGATGTGTATTTTTTTTGATGTCACCTGCACGGATAGGTCTTGGGGCGAGGTCGACACTATCTTCGGCGGTGTCTCATCGTACCACCCGCCGTCGGGCTGTCCCATTCTGGCGCATCCTGAGAGCAGCATGGCAGCCAATGTCAGCACGAGTGCCAGCCCTTGCCCCCTTTTTCCCCTCAACATGTCGTCCGTTGTTACCATGAGTAGAGCCAATTTCCGTTAAACATTCATCTTGAGCATTTCCTCGATGATTTCCCGATTGTTCGATAGCCTCGGAATCTTATGCTGCCCGCCGAGCTTGCCTTTTGACCGCAGCCAGTCGTCAAAAAGTCCTTTCCGGGCCTCAATGATGTCCAGAGACTGCAAGGTGATGTCTTTGTAGCGCTTGGCCTCATAATCGCTGTTGACTTCCTGCAATTTCTTGTCGAGCAGCTGGCCAAACAACCCCAGGTCCTTGGGGTGTCGCGCAAATTCGACGAGCCACTGGTGGCGGCACCGCGCGTTATTGTCCATGAAGATGGGCGCCGCCGTGTACTCGTTGACCTCTGCCCCCGTTTGCTCGCAGGCGTATGCCAGTCCTTTTTCGGCATTATCGATGATCAGTTCTTCGCCGAAGGCATTGATGAAGTGCTTTGTCCTGCCCGTTATTCTGAACTTATAGGGCCGTTTATGCGTAAAGCAAATGGTGTCGCCGATAATGTAGCGCCACAGGCCGCATGAGGTGGAAATCAGCATGGCGTAGTTCTCCCCGATTTCCACGCCTTCCAGCGGCACGATGTTTGGCCGCGGCGACTCCAACTCCCTGATGGGGACAAACTCGTAGAAAACGCCGTAGTCCAACATCAGGAGCATGGCATCGTCGGACGGGTCGTCTTGTATGCCGAAAAAGCCCTCGCTGGCATTGTAGGTCTCCATGTATTTCATCTTCGGCGAACATATGATTTCTTCAAATTGCTGCCGATATGGCGAGAAAGCGATGCCGCCGTGGAAAAACACTTCCAGGTTGGGCCACACCTCGTCAATGGTTTTCTTGCCAGAGACTTCCAGCACTCGAACCAGCACGGAGAGCATCCACGAAGGCACACCCGAGAGGTTGGTCACATTCTTGTTCAACGTCTCCAGGGCTATCCGGTCGCGCTTTATCTCAAAATCGCCGAGCAGCGCCGTCTGTTTCCCTGGTACACGCGCCAAATTGACCAAGGGGTTGATGTTCTCGATCAGAATGGCGCTCAAGTCTCCCACCAGGCTGTTGGCCATGTTATAGTTGGGCGAATGGCTGCCCCCGAGAATGAGCCCCTTGCCACTGAACAGGCGGCTTTGAGGGTTGTTTCTCAGGTACAATGCAATAGTGTCTGTCCCTCCCGCATAATGAATGTTTTTCAGGCCTTCACTGCTCACGGGCACAAACTTGCTCTTGTCATTTGTCGTCCCGGAAGACTTGGCATACCACTTTATCCGCCCCGGCCACAAGACATCGGCCTCGCCGTGGCGCATGCGGTCAATGTCTGCCTTCAAGTCTTCATAAGTGTGACAGGGCACTTGCCGCACAAAATCCCCATAGCTCCTTATCGCATTGAAAAGATGTTTCCGGCCAAATTCCGTATTGGCCGCCAAGGATGTCAACGACTGCAAAACCTCTTCCTGCAAGGCTTCCGGCTCTGAATAATGCCGTAGCAACTCACGCTGGCGGCGGCGGACATAAAGACGTAGGACACTCGTAAAATCCATTCTGTACTTCTTAGTTCAATCTGCAAAATTAGTTGATTTTTTTGGATTTCTGGACAGAAATGAAAAAAAATAACAACCGGCATGAAGAAAACCGCAAAAAGATGGCAAAAAAGAGACAAGATAAATGCAAAAAAACACAAATAATTTTGCATTCCCGATGAATTACCTTAAATTTGCAATCTAAAAACATCATAATATTTTCAAAAATGTACACACGACTTACCGCTGCCGAAGCCGCAGCAATGATCAAGAACAACGAGTGCCTCGCCCTCAGCGGGTTCACGCCGGCGGGCGCTCCCAAAGCAGTTACACGAGAGTTGGCGAAAATAGCAGAAGCTGAACATGCCGCAGGAAAGCCGTTCCAAGTGAGCATCCTCACGGGCGCCTCGACCGGTGAAAGCACCGACGGGGTGATGGCAACGGCACAAGCCATCCGCTACAGGGCACCCTACACCACCAACGGCGAATTCAGGAAAAACGTGAACATGGGGAACATCCCCTACAACGACATCCACCTCAGCCACATGGCACAGGAGATGAGATTCGGTTTTTTCGGAGAGATAGACTGGGCCATACTCGAAGCCTGCGACATTGAGGTGAGCAACGGCACCTACAAGGTCTACCTCACGGCAGCCGGCGGCATCAGCCCCACCGCCGCACGCCTGGCCAAGCGCGTCATCCTGGAGCTCAACGCATTCCACAACCCGAATGCCAAATACATCCACGATGTCTACGAGCCCCTCGACCCGCCCAGCCGCCAGCCCATCCCCATCATGAACGTAGGCGACCGCATCGGCACGCCATACGTTGAAATCCCCGCCGAGAAAGTGGCAGGTGTCGTGGAATGCAATTTGCCCGACGAGGCACGCGGGTTCAAAGACAGCGACCCCATCACCGACAGGATCGGGCAACTTACCGCCGAATTCCTCGTCAACGACATGAAGCGCGGTATTATCCCAAGCACCTTCCTGCCACTGCAAAGCGGCGTGGGAAGCACCGCCAACGCCATCCTCGGCGCATTGGGGAAAGACAAAAACGTGCCCGATTTCAATGTCTACACCGAAGTTATCCAAGACTCCGTCATCGACATGATGCTCAACGGCCGCGTAAAAGACGCCTCAGCATGTTCGCTCACCGTGAGCAACGAATGCCTGATGCAGGTTTACGACAACATGGACTATTTCAAGAATCACCTGACGCTACGCCCCAGCGAAATCTCCAACAACCCGGAGGTCATTCGCCGGCTCGGCATCATAGCCATCAACACCGCCATTGAGGTAGACTTGTACGGAAACGTCAATTCCACACACATCTGCGGCAAAAAAATGATGAACGGCATCGGCGGCAGCGGCGACTTCGAGCGCAACGCCTACATCTCCATCTTCACCTGCCCCTCAACGGCGAAAGACGGGCTCATCAGCTCTATCGTGCCCTTCGTCAGCCATCAAGACCACTCCGAACACGACGTAAACATCGTCGTCACGGAACAAGGCGTGGCCGACTTGCGTGCAAAAAGCCCCGTACAGCGCGCCGAGCTGCTGATCGAAAACTGTGTCCACCCCGATTACAAACAGCTGATGTGGGACTACCTCAAAATAGCAAAAGGCGGACACACAAAGCACAATTTGCCCGCCGCGTTTGCCATGCACGACACCTTGGAGCGCAAAGGCGACATGAAATTGACGGACTTTGCAGAATATGTGAAATAAAAAGACATCAAAAATCGCCCTGGAACGCTTTTCAAAACGAAAATGACGACAGGAGGCAAAGAGGCGGGCCGGCAAAGCCCGCCTTTTTAGGCCCCAATTTGGCACTTCAACAGAAATGTATTATCTTTGCCACATCAAAACAACCAAAGATTAAAAAGATGAAAAAATTCTTTATCACCATCGTCACACTACTGCTCACACTCGGCAGTAACGCACAAACCGCACGCGAAGAGATCAGACAAGACCGCCTCAAGGCATGCTCCAACTACATGCCCTATCCGGGGCCACAGCAAAAACAGCTCACCAAAGCGCCAAAAGGCTACAAACCATTCCATTTGAGCCACTACGGCCGCCACGGCTCACGATACATCATCGGCATGAAAGGCTATAACGAGCCCTACGAGGCACTGCTCAAGGCAGACTCGCTGGGGAAACTGACCGAAAAAGGCAAAAAAGTGCTCGGCATCGTGGCACGCGCACGGCAAGATGCCATGGGAAGGGACGGAGAGCTGACACTCCTCGGCGCACAACAGCACCGGGGCATCGCAAGGAGAATGTACCAACGCTTCCCGGAGCTATTCAAGGGCGACACCCACATCGACGCCAAAAGCACCATCGTCATCCGATGCATACTCTCCATGGAAAACGCACTGCTCGAGCTGACGAGCCTCAACCCAAAACTGCGGTTCACGCACGATGCCAGCGAACACGACATGTATTTCATGAACAGTCAAGACAAAAAAGTCAGCGAACCATTCCCGAAGACAGCACGCGACATCTTCAACAACTACACCCAGCCGTTGCAAAACCCGATGCCTGTCATGAATTTGCTCTTCAACGACATGGCATACGTCGAAAAGAGCATCAACGCAAACGCACTGACCGACAGGCTGTTCAACCTATGCGCCGACCTCGAGAACACAGAGCTTCGTCATGAAACATCCCTCTGGGACCTGTTTTCAGAAGAAGAAATATACAACCAATGGGCACGCAAAAACGCCTGGTGGTACATCAACTACGGCCCGTCGCCACTCAACGGCGGCATACAACCCTATTCGCAAAAACGCCTGCTCAACCAAATCATGCACGAGGCAGACAGCTGCATGAGCCTCAAAAAACCAGGAGTAATGCTGAGATACGGACACGACACGATGGTCATGCCGCTGGCATGCCTGCTGGGAGTCAACGAATTCGGCGTACAGACAGAAGACCTGGGAAAAATCACAGACCTGGGCTGGCGCGACTACAACATCTTCCCCATGGCATGCAACTTCCAATTCATCTTCTACCGCAGACATCCAGGCGACAAAGACATACTCGTGAAAGTCTTGTTCAACGAAAACGAGGCACGCCTGCCGGTCAAGACCGACTGCGCACCCTATTACCGCTGGAACGACTTCAAAAATTACTACAAGACAAAGCTGGACGCTTTCAAAATGTGGTAAAACAACTAAGACAACCCTAAAATCAGCGCCTGATGAAACTACGGCACTTACTCCTGACAGCAGTTGCAACCCTCCAGGTTGCAACTGCCCAGGCGCAAATCCTGGAACAGGAGATTCCACCCCAAAAAGAAAAAAACAGCGAATCCCCGGAACCCAGCGCGCCGATTTTCGCCCCAATGGTCAAGGTTGGGAAGGTTCTCGACCAGGGCGACAGCATCCAATATATTGAGATGAACAACATCTATGTTTATCCACCCATGACTTTTAAGAACGAGAAGCACAAAAAAGCATACAACAAACTCGTCAGGGACGTGAAAAAAGTGCTCCCCATTGCCAAAGAAGCCAACCAAATGATCATCGAGACCTATGAATATTTGCAGACACTACCCAACAAGAAAGCACGGGCCGAACACATGAAATACGTGGAAAAGAGCATCAAGCAAGAATACACACCACGAATGAAAAAACTGACGCTCTCACAGGGGAAACTGCTCATCCAACTGGTGCACCGCGAATGCAACTCCTCTAGCTACGACCTCATCAAGGCTTTCCTCGGCCCCATCCGCGCCGGCTTTTACCAAGCATTTGCCTGGGTCTTCAAGGCCAGCCTAAAAAAAGAATACGACCCTGAAGGAGCCGACAAAGAGACGGAGCGCATCGTGCGGCTGGTCGAATCGGGACAACTATAAAGTGCCGCACACCCTCGCCTTTTATATAACATAGGTGTTTTCCCAGACACAATGTCTCATCTTTATTTACACAAATAGCATGTTTTTTACGAAAAAGATAAACTTTTAATATTTTTTGTTTAAAAAA
>ONQK01000209.1 GCA_900319895.1 uncultured Prevotella sp.
TGGTCTCAATATGATTTTCGCAGTGCTTGTTCATACTTTCTTTGGCATTAAAACATGTTGCAAAGTTACAGAAAAAACGTTGACTGAGCAAAAGTTTTCCCTCAATGTTTTCCGAAAGCCTTCATATTCTGTGCAAAAACATGCAAATTGAGCTTTTTCAGGGGTTTTACCCTTAAAATCATCCATCTTACCTATTTTCGAGGGCTAAAACTTGGTGGGATGGCAGATAGTTTGTAATTTTGTAGCGGAAATTTCAGACCATTTTTGATAAAATATAGATATGAAGATTTTACAAAGTGCTTTTTTTCGTGGAATCATTTCCATCATTATCGGTATTTTGTTGATTCAATACCGCGAAGAGACGATGACTTGGCTGACGGTCAGCATCGGTATTCTGTTTTTCCTGTCAGGTATCATTTCATGTGCCATTTATTATAGCGAGCGACGCCAGGCCGACGGCCTACAGGTTTTTGATGCCAGCGGCGCCCCCCTCGCCCCCCTAAAGCCCACTTTCCCCTTGGTCGGCCTGGGCAGCATTGTCCTGGGCGTGATTTTGGCTGTGATGCCCAACACTTTCCTCAGTGGACTGATGTACATTCTTGCCGCCATGCTGATTTTAGGCGCTGTCGGCCAGTTTGTCGCGCTTGCCAGCATTCGCCGTTTTGTCAGCATCGGTGCTTTTTTTTGGGTGATGCCCTGCCTTATTTTGCTGGTAGCAATCTTTGTCATGGTTAAACCGATGGCAAGTGCAAGCACGCCGCTGCTGATTATCGGCTACGCGATGGCAATCTATGGTGTAACAGAATGTATCAATGCCCTCAAGGTCAGCAAGGCCAACAAACGACGGGCGGCGGCGGAAAAAGCTGGCGGGCAAGGGCGGATTGAGCCCGAAGCTTCCACGACCACAGAGGACGAGAAGACTACGCAGGAAGAGGAAAAACAAGAGGAGAAGCCTTGCCAGGAACCCGCTCAATGATAAAATTGATAAAATTGCAGACAAGAAGCACTCTTTTTTAGATTTAAGAAGAGGGCTTCTTGTTTTTCCCCACTTCACGGGATGCTATTTTTCAGGGATAATGGCATCAATGTATTTACAAAGGATGGAGATCCCCTTTTCATTCATTCCGCCCTGTGGAATAATCAAATCAGCATAGCGCTTGGTTGGCTCGATGAACTGTTCGTGCATGGGTTTCAGCACCTCTAAATAACGGTTGACCACTGCCGAGACCGTTCGTCCCCGCTCAATGATGTCGCGCTGGATGTTGCGAATCAGCCGCTCGTCCGAGTCGCAGTCCACATAGACTTTCAGGTCCATGATGTCACGCAACTTTTTATTGAGCAAGGCCATGATGCCTTCAATGATGATAACAGGCTTCGGCTCTACATGCACCGTTTCCTCCAGGCGGTTGCAGGCGATGTAAGAATAAGTGGGCTGTTCAATTGCCCGCCCCTCGCGCAGCTCATTGACTTGCTTGTTCAACAATTTCCAGTCGAATGCGTCGGGATGGTCAAAATTGATGGCGTGGCGCTGCTCTTCCGTCATCTCCGTCGTATCGTTGTAATAAGAATCCAGCGGCACGACTGCGACATAATGCGGGGGCAATGCCTCCACTATTTTTCTCACGACAGTGGTTTTCCCCGAACCTGTACCTCCTGCAATACCTATGATTGTAATTTTATCCATATTTGCCTTGTCATTTCAAATTTCATGATATTCTTCATCCAGCAATCCTGTCTCACGGAACATTTTCTCATAAGACAGCGCTTTTTTCTCCATCTTCATGGGATATGCCCTGCTGCTGCTGGGCATACGATATAGTCGCAAGGACCGACGGTTGAGCACGAAACCGACCGAGGAGCCGACTTGGGGCTGGCTTATTGCAAATTGCCTGGTCAAAATGTCTGTTGCCTTCTGCCCTGTTGTCACAACACTTTGGCACATGGGAATGCTGTTGAGCAAAGCGACGAGGTCGGTCTCCTCCACCACCTCCAGATCCTTGTCGGAGGCCGTGTTTTTCAGTCTTCTGACAGCCTGGGCGCAGTCAAAAATTCCTATTTTCTTGTCATTTAGGAACTGTTCAATCTCACGTTGCCTGAAAATTTTCTGCTGCTCGTCCACGAATCGGCATTTGTCCTCAAAGAACACTGTTCCGAATATCCGCCACATGTCATTGATGAAGTTCGGGTAAAAAAAGTCCATGCACCAGCGGCGGCGTGAAGGCGGGAAACTTCCCAGCATCAACAACCGGCAGCCTTCGGGCAGGAAAGGCTGCAGCGGATGCGTTTCTATTGGGCTTGTATACGTTTCAACAGGATTTGCCATGCGTAGATTGATGTGTAGAACAGATTCGGGCGCTGTTGTTGTTTCGGCCGCTGTATTTTGAGGCAAGATTTATTATTTTGCCTCTTTCACCAAATAGGTTACCACCGGCAAATGGTCGGAATAGCCATCTAGCCACACGCCGCCGGCATGTGTTCGCTTCAAGTTGCCTTTGTACTTCCCTTCCGTCTGTTTGAGGTAGTCACGTTCAAAGATTTGTGTCTGGAAGAATTTCAGTGTGGAAAAGTCCTTTTTCCCTTTTTGGTTCAACAGGTTCGGTGTCATCACTATTTGATCGAAAAGGTTCCAGTTGCCATCATAGATCAGCGTTCCTCGCCCCTGCTTGGTCAAAATATTCCACCACGGATTGTACATTTCACCCGTCTTCACCTTGTCGATGTCGGGCTTGGCGCCCAGCGCCTCCGCCATACTGGCGTTGTTCGGGTCGTCATTCATGTCGCCCATGACGAAAATCTTGCACTTCGGATTCTCTTGTAGCAACGAATCTTTCACCGCCCTCACCTGCTTCCCGGCTAACTCACGGTAATACGACCCCGCGAACCGGCTTGGCCAGTGGCAGACCACCACGGCGACGGGCTCATTGGCTAATGTGCCGCTGACCGTCAAAAAGCCGCGCGTCGCCCGCCGTGCATCCTTCTCAAGCTCATAGACATAGGGGATTAGCTTCACGTTGTGCACCGAGAAGAGCGACGGGTTGTACAACAACGCACAGTCGACACCGCGCTGGTCGGGACCTTCGATATGGCAAAACTGAAAGTTCCTGTCCTTCAAGGCGGGCTGGTTGCACAAATCTGTGAGACATTTGGCATTTTCCACCTCACAAACACCGATGAATGCGCATCCCACGCCGGGCAGGCGGTCTGTACCCATTTCCGCCAATACTCGCGCCATGTTGCGCAACTTGCTGGTGTACTTCAGCTCTGTCCACCGATAAGAGCCTGAGGGCAAAAACTCATGGTCGTTCTTACCTTCGTCATGGCAAGTGTCAAAAAGATTCTCGAGGTTGTAGAACCCGACTCCATACATGGCGTACCTTTTCTGGGCATGAGCCGACAAAAATACAAAGAACGCCAACAAGAACACGATATAATACTGTCGATTTCTCATCATTTTTTTAAATTTAATTTCTGCAAAACTACATTTTTTTTTTGAATATGCGCCCAAATTGTCCGTGTTTTTTAGAAAAATCTTCCCCCCTCCCTTCACCCTTCCCATTAAAAAGGAGTTCGGGAAGAATTAACAAAAATAAAATGAAAAAATTTGTTTCTATCGTCAAATATCACTACCTTTGCAAAATTAGACATAATAAAAAAATATAAAAGTAAAAATTTCAAAAATCATCACATTGTTATGCAAAAAAAAATAAAGCTATCCCTGATAGCCATTTGTTTTGCTCAATTGGGGTTTGCCCAAGTCTCCGAAAAGGAAGAAGAGAGCAATAAAATAGCAAATGAATCGGCTTTTACCTTCACGGAAGCGCAACTTGGAGACGACGAAGACATGTCAGCCAACATCACTGTCATCAACTCCAACCACAACGTCTACGCCTCCAAGGTGGGTTTTCTCTTTTCACCAGTGCGGTTCCGCTATCGGGCTTTCAACCAGAAATACAATGAGGTTTACATCAATGGCAACCCCATGAACGACATGGAAACCGGTCAATTCCGCTATTCCCTCGTCGGAGGATTGAACCAACAGACGCGCAACGTTGACTTCGCTTTGCCTTTTGAGGCAAACAATTTCGCCATATCAGGCATGGGAGGCTCCAACAACTACGATTTCAGGCCCGCCAACTTCGCCGCGGGACACCGCGCCAACCTCACGGTAACCAACCGCAACTACACCCTGCGAGGAATGTACACCTACAACAGCGGGCTGACCAACAACGGATGGGCTTATTCAGCCAACATCACCTACCGATGGGCAGACCGAGGATACGTTGAAGGGACATTCTACAACGCACTGTCCTATTTTTTAGGTGTTCAAAAAATATTCAACCCACAACACTCGCTGGCGCTGACCACCTGGGGCAACCCGACCGAAAGAGCGTCGCAGGGGGCCGCAACCGACGAGAGCTACTGGCTTGCCAACAACTATCAATACAATCCTTACTGGGGATACCAGAACGGGAAACGCAGAAACTCGCGCATCGTCAACGACTTCGCGCCGACGGCGCTACTGACCTGGGACTGGAAAATGGATGAAAAGATGAAACTCACCACCAGCCTAGGAGCGACATACAGCATGTACAAGAGCACCAAGCTGAACTACAACAACAGCGACAACCCGCAGCCCGACTATTACAAACTGCTGCCCAGCTCTTATTATAATGTATGGAACCACAACGACCCCATCAACACGAGCCAGGCTTGGGAAGACTGGAATGCCGCCTACGAATACTTCACTGCCTCCGAGGCAAACCGGCAAATCAACTGGGACAAGTTGTATTGGACCAACAAACAAGCCAATCTGCAAGGATTGGACGCAATGTATTTCATCCAAGCCAAGCACAACGATGCCCTCAAAATCAGCCTGGCATCGACCATGACAAAACAAATGGGCAACAACCAGACCTGGAACGTCGGCATCGTGGCGGCAACGAATAACGGTCATCACTACCAAACCATGGACGACCTGTTGGGAGCCGAAAGTTTCCATAATGTCAACTCTTATGCCATGGGAAAATACCCGGCAAGCTCGGACATCATACAATATGACCTGCAAAACCCCAACGCCGTAGTCAACAAAGGCGACATTTTCGGCTACGACTATAACATCAACGTCAACCGCGGGCTAATTTGGACAAGTTATTTTGGCTCATCCAAGCATTTTCACTACATGATAGCAGGAAAGCTGGGCAGTACCACCATGTGGCGCAACGGCAACATGCGCAACGGACTCGCCCCCAACAACTCCTACGGCAAAAGCCAAAGTGCCTGGTTCGGCGACGGCGGGGGAAAAGGTGCCCTGAGCGCCAATTTGGGCGGAGGGCACATCGTAACTGCCGGATTCGGCTATGAATGGAGAGCCCCGCAGGCCTCGACTGCGTTTGCCGCCCCGGAGGTGAACCAGGATTTCGTCAAGAACCTGAAGCAAGAACATGTTTTAAGCAGCGAAATCGGGTATCAATACCAAACCTCATGGCTGCACGCCAACCTCAACGCCTATTACAGCTACCTCTCAAACCTCACCGAGTGGCAAAACTTCTATTTTGATGATGTCAACTCGTTCATCTACCATTCGATGACAGGCATCGTAAAGGAGTACTACGGCATTGAACTAGGACTTGACTTCAAACTCTCTTCCGCGTTCAGGCTAAAAGCCATCGGAAGCATTGCAGACGCCAAATATAAAAACAACGCCAACGCACGCTACATGCTCTCGACAGAAGGCGTCTACCACGAAGACCTCGTGATGAACAAAGATATGCGTGAGGCAAGCACGCCGCTTTCCGCATGTGGCATAATCTTGAGCTACAGCCAAGGCGGGTGGTTCATCGATTTGAATGCCAACTACTATGACCGCATCTACCTGTCCTACTCACCAAGCGCACGCTACAAGTCGACCCTGGAAATTACGGGAAACATCCATAACGACGGAAGCTACAACGTGCCCAAGCAAGCCCAAGGCAAGGGTGGGCTGATGGTCGACGGGTCTGTCGGAAGATACATCCGGATGAAAAAAGGCGCACTCTCCATCAACCTGATGGTGACAAACCTTCTCAACAACATCAAGATCTGCACGGGCGGCTACGAACAAAGCCGAAGCGACTATACCACAAACGACGACGGCACGCTCAAGAAAGAACGCGTCTACAAGTTCCCGATGAACCCCAAGAAATACTATGCCATCGGAACAAATGGAATGTTGAACATCTCTTATAAATTTTAACAGCATACGAAGATGAAAAAAATGAAATACATCCTTTTAGCATTCGTCAGCATTTCCCTCCTTTCATGCATGGGAGAAGGTTTCGACGAACCCAACAACGACCAGCCCCCCTTTGGCAACAACGGCCTGAAAGAGACCAACCTGATGACCATCGGCGAGTTGCTCAAAAAGCACAAAAGCCTTATCAACGATAAAAACGAGCCCATCGCACAATTCAAGGAAGAAGTGCAAATCAAAGGACGCGTGGTCGGCAACGACATAGGCGGAAACATCTATCAAACCATCTACATTCAAGACGAGACCGGCGCCATCCCCATCAGTGTGGCAGAAGGCGGGATCAACGGCTACATGCCGCTTGGACAGGAAGTGCTCGTCGAACTGAAAGACCTCTACATCGGAGCATACAGAAGACAAGGACAAATCGGACAGCCCTACAACGCCTCTATCGGACGCATGAGCAGGACTCTCTGGAAAAACCATTTCAAATTGATCGGACGTGCGGACCCGACTGCCATTTCCCCCATGATCTACGACAACAACCTCAACATGGACGAAAACTGTGGCAGGCTCATGACCATTAAAAACGTGACCTTAACAGAAGCAGACGGAAAGGCTGCATACGCCCCGAGCGACGGTTCTGTTGCCGTACAAGGCGGCGGCGTGAGCAGAAATATCGACGGCAACAAGAAAGTGGTGTTGCGCACCAGTGCGTATGCAAAATTTGCGAATGACGCCATGCTTACTGGCAAGGTGGACATCACAGGCGTGTTCTCACGCTATAACACCACATGGCAAATCCTCATGCGCACCGCCAACGACATCAAACCTGCCGAATAGACAAAACATCAATCCGAAAACATTAAAATTTAGAGCAATATGAAAAAAGTTATTTATTCAATGCTTGCCGTTGCCATGATGGCATTCACCGTTGCAAGTTGCGATGACGTACCTGCACCCTACGAGATTCCGAACAACGAGTCAGACACCACAGGTGGAGGTGGAGACGAAGGAAACCAAGACGTCATCTATTTCCAACAAGACTTCACAGAAAATCAAAGCGACTGGGTTATTGTAAACAAGGAAAAGCCCGATGAAATCGAAGATATTTGGGTACAAGACAGTCGTTACGGCATGAAAGCAACTGCTTTCATGGACAATGTCAACTATAAGAGCGACAGCTGGATCATCTCACCGGCATTCAGCCTCAAGGATGCCCCAGAAGTGGTTCTGGTCTTCGAGCAAGCAGGAAATTATTTCGATGACATCAAAAAAGACGTGTCCGTCCTCATTTCAGAGACCTATAACGGCAATGGACAAATAGACGAAAGCCAATGGACGGCATTGACACTGGACAAATGGCATGCCGGCAACAGCTGGACCTTTATGACCAGCCATGGAAACATCAACAATTGGGCAAATAAAGAGAACCTACGCATTGCCTTCCGCTACACCAGCACAGAAAAGAAAGCTGGGACCTGGGAAATCAAGAACATGAAAATCATACAAGGCACCTTCAACGGAGGTGATGACAGCGGGGACGACGGCCTCCAAGGAAAAGGTACCTTGGAAAATCCACTCAACGTACAAGAAGCATTGACATACATCACCACCAAACTCGGCACCAATACCTCGGCCGACCTGTATGTAAAAGGAAAAATATCGTCTGTCCAAGAAATAGAGACCGTCAACTACGGAAATGCGAGCTACAGCATCTCCGACAATGGAGAAAGCCAGAATTCACTGGGTGTCTACCGCGGTTTCTACCTGAAGAACAGCAAATTCACAAAGGATGACCAAATAAAAGTTGGCGATGAAGTCATCGTCTTCGGGAAATTGGTCAACTACAAAGGCAACACACCGCAATTCACACAAGGAAACTACATTTACTCACTCAACGGCAAGACCGAAGACGAAAACAGCGGCGGCACGGGTGGCGGAACGACTGGAACGACTTTCACCAAAACTGTTGATGACGACAAATATTTAGTGACCTTTACCAATCCAGAAACTACGGCAGGCAACAGTGTTACCATCGATTTGACCACACTCGGTACAACAGGAGTCGTACAACATCAGGCAGAAAACCCATCATTCACCCTGGATGGCGTAGGATTCGCATTTAACAAGGGCGAAGGAAGCACAACGCCCAAATATTGGTACACCACCTCCGGAACACTCTACAACGAGTTCCGCATGTACGCTAAAAACAAACTGGCCATCACCCTGCCCAACGAGAATGTACATGCCATAGTACTCCATTGCAGCAGCACCTACAATGGAACCAAGTATACAGGCAATGACACGATGACCGGAGCCCTGTCTGAAAAGACTTTCACCATCGTCAACGAATTTGAAAAGGCTTCGAGCGGCACACAAGTACGTTTCTCAAAAGTAACCATAACTTACGCACAATAAAAACAAAAAAACTGGAAAATATTTGGAGAAGTGGCGAAATCTTTGTAATTTTGCACCCCAAACATATTAATTTTTAAACATTTAAAACAAGATGAAACAAGGTATTCACCCAGAAAACTATCGCCCCGTCGTATTCAAAGATATGTCCAACGGCGATATGTTCCTTACAAAGTCTACATGCAAGAGTAATGAGACAGTAGAATTTGAAGGCGAGACTTACCCATTGGTTAAGATTGAAATCTCTAGTAGCTCACACCCGTTTTATACTGGTAAGAGCAAGCTTGTCGACACAGCAGGACGTGTTGATAAGTTCATGAGCCGCTATGGTAAGGCCTCTAAGAAATAAGGCATACCTTAACTGATAGATTTTAACTTATTGAGGTGCGTCCGCGCGTAGTTGCATATACGTCCGGTTGCACCTCTTTCTATTTTCCCAAACGCAATAAAGTAAGAATCATGAGACATTTTTTCAATAAAAGCCAGTCAAAAAGACGGTGCGGTCGCCTAAGCGTTGTTTTCGGCATCACGCTAGGCATATTGGCTTTCAGTGCATGCGACGACAACGAAACCGACGACAAACTAGGCACTGTTTCCGATGCCAACATCAATGCCAACGTGCTAACAAAAGCAGAATATGGAAGGCTAGAGTTCCCACGTCTGAAAGACAGCGATGAAAATATTGTCGTTACTTACAAGGCAGAGGAAAAATACGGCATCAACTTTTGCGTAGAATGGGACAAAAAACGGAAAACGCAACGCTGGTCATGCTATCAGATTTACCCACAAAACAGCGAAATCAATACAACACGCTATTATTCTGATGACGAGCAGTATCCGTATGACAAGTACAACGACAACAAAGAAGTCCTTCCATACATCCTCATGCCCGACCCATACAAAGGCTCCGGGTTTCAGCACGGACACATCGTTCCCTCGCAAGATAGGCTTTATTCCGAAAAAGCCAACATCCAAACATTCTACATGACCAACATGCAGCCCCAATATGCGAATTTCAACTCCGGAATCTGGCTCAATATGGAAAATCAAATCCGCACCTGGAACAGCGACCGTTTCAGGGACACGCTCTACGTCTGCAAAGGCGGGACAATCGATAAAGGCGATCAAATTCTCAAGACTACCGACAAAGGTCTCATCGTACCGAAGTATTTCTTTATGGCGGTGTTGTCAAAAAACAGCGACCCTGTCTATCGCGGATACAAGGCCATAGGCTTCTGGGTTGAGCACAGCAATAAAGACTTGAAAAACGACAAACTTACGAAATATGTGGTCTCCATCAAAGAACTGGAGGAACTCACCGGCATAGACTTCTTTTGCAATCTGCCCGACGACATAGAAAAAGTAGTTGAATCACGGGTGGCTCCGTTGGCATGGGGGTTGAAGTAAGCTACTTCACACATCACAAAGAATAGCATTGGGCACTTTTTTACTTGCTCAATGCTATTCTTTTATTCAAGAGACGCACCATCGCCTCAGAAAGAGAAATCTCCGGTGATGCGCGTCAAAGTAAAGTCGCAATGGCGCTTTCCTTCAAGGTCATAAGCCACGATTTTAAGCGTGTTTCCCCCATCCAGCAAGATCAGCTCACAATTAGCCCGCTTATATTCATTGACGATATTAGCATCAACAGAAGAGTCCGATGAAACGGCAACCGGGTGTTTAAAAGAAAACCGGAACCTGTCGCCCATGACCGTCCACGAGAACTCCCTGACCTCTGTCAATAGCTCCAGACTGCCATAAACGGCACCACGATTAAACAATTTTCCAAATCCCCCTTTATTGCTCTGCCGATAAAAATAAATACCAGAAGGTGCGGCCTCCTCTCCTGCCAAAGACAAGAATTCCTGGGGGAAATCTCCCGCCCAATAGCCAATGAAGCCAAACTCTTTCTGCGACTCTTTTCCCCCATTGTCACAAGCCACAACAAACGGCAGCATCAAGACAGACGCCAGAAATGCCGTTAAAAGTTTCTTTTTTCTCATGTTATTCGGTTATTAATCTATCATCACCCCTATTTTCAGCACCCCCAGTTGCCTCAACCTCCGTCTTTTTCCCCCAATAGCTGTTCCAATTGGTATCCCAGTAATCAAGTTTATAAAGCGTAAATTGAGCCAGGGGGCGATTGTTGTAGACATTCCGGAAGACACCGCGCACGCCGTCCCGCCCGACATAACTGTCATAAAACGGCTCGAAATAAGCATAAACATCTTCGCCCTGGTCATAGTCAATGTAAATATAAGCATCCTTCACACTCCAATTGAAGTTGGAATAAAGCGGAATGTTTGAATAAGCGTTATAGTCGCGCTCAAACCCATAGCCTCCATAGGCATTCGTGCGCACGAACTGCATCTGTGTGTAAAAATAATCGGTCTCGTAGCCGCGGTAAGTGTAAAAATCTGCCGTCAGCTCACCTTCCCAGTAGCCATCGACAAACGAGGCCACGGACTCATCGTCCTGCACACAACTGACCAACAACACCGGCAACATCATCAGGGTCGCCAACGCCAATATTTTTCCTTGCTTTTGCATATCTTTTTACTTTAAAAGTTTTTTCCATCTGCAAAAATACAACTAATAAGGGAAAAAAACAAATCAACATCCCTCTAAAACAAGAGGAATTTCCCTATTTTTATCAGGGGAAACTCCTCTCTTCTCATTATCTTAATCAGACTGCTAAATATTATTTATTCATAAAAACCGCCGCCCATGGGCAGTCTTCCGCCACCAAAGCCCCGCCCGGCACGGCGCTCGCGCCTTCCATCGGGCCTGTTTTTCTCCATTTTCTCACGTGCCTGCTTGCCTCCAAAGGCATTGAAACGATAAATGGCGTGGAGCATGATATAGGAAGTAATGCTATTATAACGCACGTCGCTGCGCTGCATGGCATTGACCGTCCGGCTAAAATTGCTCTGGTTGTGCAAAATGTCATAAAACTGCAAAGTCATGGTCAAGGCATTGCCTTTTAAGAATCCTTGGCTGACCTGCGCATTCCAGATGAGCTCATCCGTGTTCATTGAACGGTCGTTGTAGCCGCGCCTGCTGTTCTCATGCAAGTCGGTCGACAAGGTCATGCCCCATGGCATGGTCACGTTGATGGTCGTTCCATAGCTGAACTCCCAAGTGTTTAGGTTGTATTGTGCTTGCAACGCATTTTTTGAGTGCGTATAGGCAACCGAGCCGTCCACCTCGACATCAAGCCAGGCATTGCGATAGCTTGCCGAGAGGCGCTCGCCAAGGGTTGAAGAGCGTGTCGTGCTCTTTTGCGCAACAGCTAGTTGGTGCAAATTGATGTAACCCACATAATTGTTGTAATTATAAGTCGTAAAAGTGTTCAAATTCCACTTTCCAACTGAGTCAAGAGAGGTGTTGAACATCAATGCGCCCGACAAGTCCCAATTGCCGTTGATGTTTTCGGGCCGTGTGGTGCGGGCACCAGTCTTCTCGTCATAAGTCACCATGTTGCTGATGCTGTTCCTCGTGTTTGAATAGTTCAGGTGCACCATGAGCGAGCGTTGATGATTGGGGAAGTAGTTGTTGTAGAACACTCGCAAATTGTTGATGAATGCAGGCTTCAAGCCCGGATTACCTTTTGAGATGTTGAGAGGGTCGCTATCGTCTGTAATGTCAAGCAGCTGTGCCATGCCTGGCTGCGAAGAATTTCCACGGTAGTTCACGCGCAGTTCGCTGATTTTCGAAAAACGGTAGCGCAAATCAATCGTGGGGCTGACGTTGAACACATTGCGCGTCGTGTCGACGTAAATGCCCTGGTAGTTTTGCACAAACTGCGACTGTTGCGGCTGTAGCATCACGCCTGCGTTCAAACGGTACTGGCTCCGGTTCATCCTCAGCATTAAACGAATGTCGTGGACAAAATTCTTATATTCTGAGAAACGACTTTGGTCTGCATCCCAATAACTCTCCAACGGATTGACCAGTCTTGACAAATAACTGTCCCAACCGCGATAGGCAGGGGCGATTCCGTCAAAAAACGTTTCACCCAGATTGCTGAACCCATACGTCGAGCGGTCGCTCTTGCGGTAATTATAGCGGAAAGTGTAAGTCAATTGAAGAAAAGTGGCTTTCATCAATGGCTCGCTATAGGTTGCCATCAAATTGTAGCCCCAGTTTTTGGTCGGTGTAATGCTGTAACGGTTGGTCTGATAGGTGGAGTCGTTGCCCAAGGCGTTTTTCATCAGGTACAAATGTACATTTTGTATGGACAACGCCTGTTCCGCGCCTTGGCTGAAGTCCAGCCCAGCCCTCAATGTCAGGTTTCTTCCATTTGAGCCCAACTTGCGGTTTATTCTAAAAGAAGTTGATGACTGTTTGTCGTCCGAATAGCTGATCTGATTGTTCCTGTTCGTGTTAGTCATCAGCTCACTGGCAGCCAAGAAGTCGATTGCTTCTTGTGACAACGGGTCTTCTGAATACAGGTAAGGGTCTTCATTGTATGCGGCCGAGCGGCTGATGCCTCGGGAATCGTTGGTCGAGAGCGTGAAGTCCTGCTCCAACTTGAAATTCCACAACGTATCGGGCTCCCATTTGACCTCAAAATTTCCCTTCCATCGGTCAGAACGTCCATAACGCAAACTATGGCTATTGTTAAAGGCTCCAGACCGACTAATGAAATTTTCGGCCGACCGCCAAGTGTTCATGTCGCTGTTGTTATGGTTCCAAACCACACTTCCGTCCAGTTCAAAGGCTTTGGAAGGCTCAAAATCGAAATTCACGCCGAACATCTTTGCGTTATTCAATCCTTGACGACCAGCGCCAAAGCGGCCGCGACCGCCGCCGCCGGGGAACCCTGCATCGTTCACATTGTTCAAACTTCCGAAAAGCATGATCTTCAACTGGTCTTTATAATAACTGGCCATCAATTTTTCCGAATAGCGGCCGTGCGTGCCAATCGCCAAGTCCACATTTCCGAAAAATCCCTTGTTCATCCCCTTCTTGATGCCAAAGTCAAGCACCATCTTTTCCTCTCCATCATCAATTCCCGTCACTTTCGACAAGTCGCTCTGCTGGTCATAGGCTTTCACACGCTCTACAATACTTGTCGGAAGGTTCTTCATGGCTGTCTTCGTGTCTCCTTTCATAAATTCCTTGCCGTCGACCAAAATCTTGTCAACATTCTTACCGTTGATCTTGATCGAACCGTCGTCGCCCACCTCCGCACCAGGCAACCGCTTGACCAGTTCCTCTATGACCGAGCCCTCTGGCGTCCGATAGGCCGATGCATTGTAAATAAACGTGTCTTGCTTAATGACCACTTTGGGCGTGGCACCAACAACCGTCGTTTCTTTCAGCAAAATAGCATTCAAATTCATCACCAAATCACCCAATGAAACGTCCTTGTCATCGGAGACATGCACGTTTTTCACCATCGTGTCATAGCCAAGAAAAGACACCTTGACCAGGAAATCCCCGTTCTCAGGTGCCTGAAGGCTGAATTTCCCTGCATCATCAGAAGAGACACCCGTAATCAAAGTACTGTCCGTCTTCAAGAGCATCACCGTTGCCATCATGATGCCTTCTCCAGAGCCTTTGTCAACGACCGTTCCACTTATCATGCGCTGAGCAGAAGCCGTCATGAACAAAGAAACCATCAGCAACAAAGAAAATATTCGTTTTGCGTCTGTCATATTTTTCATCAATTGAATTTTATTTTTGATGCACAAGAGGAGCAAAAGTTTAATCATAAACATGCAAAACGCAAAAAAACATACTGTTTTCTGGTGGAGAACTTGCATATTTAAACTTTTTTATTATCTTTGCACATATATTTATCTTTTATATATTTCAAAAAATTCAAGGATATACGGTAATTGAGTATGGCAAAGAACATTATTTTTTCAAAGAACCTACAGCAAGACATCGCACTTTCACTCTCGGAATGCAGACACGAGCATATTTTTGTCATTGTCGACAAGACTACAGAAGAATTGTGCTGGGAAAAGGTCAAAAAATATCTCTCGTTGAGAAAAGCAACGCTTATTAGCATCGGAAGTGGAGAAAACAACAAAAACATCAAAACCGTAAACAACGTCTGGCAGACATTAACTCAGAACAATGCCAACCGGCACTCCTGCATCATCAACCTGGGCGGGGGGATGGTCACCGACCTGGGCGGATTTGCCGCGGCTACCTTCAAACGCGGGATCGACTACATCAACATACCAACCACGCTTTTAAGCATGGTGGATGCAGCATACGGCGGAAAGACAGGCGTCAATGCCAATGGACTGAAAAACGAAATCGGCACGTTCTATCCCCCGACATTCGTCATTATCCACCCACAATTCCTCGAGACACTAGACACAAAAAACATGCTTTCTGGATTCGCGGAAATGCTAAAACATGCATTGCTCAAAAATGAGAAATCGTGGGCGGCACATCTGAACTTCGACATTCTCAACCCCGACTTGCAACAGCTGCAAACACTTGTCGAAGACTCCATCAAGGTCAAGGAGCGAATCGTAAGACAAGATCCGCTGGAAGAAGGAGCCCGAAAGGCGCTCAACTTCGGCCACACCATAGGGCATGCCTTTGAAGAATGGGCTTTGGCCAGGAAGAAGAAGCTCATGCACGGACATGCCGTGGCCTACGGAATAATCTGCGAGCTCTACCTTAGCCACACGAAGAAAAGATTCCCAGCTGAAAAGCTACGGCAAACCGCCCAATTCATCAATGACCACTATGGGCAACTCCATTTTTCTTGTGAAGACTACGATGAATTAATCGAATTCATGAAACACGACAAAAAGAACGAAGGGAAATCCATCAATTTCACTTTGTTGGGCGACATTGGAGACGTTTATGTCAACAAGACTGCCTCGGAAGACGAAATCAAAGAGGCATTGGACTTTTACCGAGAAGGAGCAAAGTAAGAAAAAGCTCAAAAGCGAGATGCAGCCATGCTCAATCCATGCTCAAATCCAAATAAGTAAATTGCCATAAACGATACTGCAGAATTAAACGATACAGCAGAATTGCCATAAAATTTTAGCGCCAAAACAACTAAATTGCCGAATGGAGACGCGACAAGTCATTCGCCATCCTTTCGGCCTCGGCTCGTGCCACCTTACCCGTACCCGTCAACGGCAAGCGAAGAACATGAAAACAAAGGCGAGGCTGCCAAAACTTAGGCAAAATTTCAGCACAAATCCGCTGCACATCAACCAAATCCGGGCTCTCGGTCAGCAATACCACCACCTCGCCAAAGCGGACATCTTTCGCACGCGTGACCACAAAAGAGTGAGCCAAATGCCCGATGAGCTTCTGCTCAACCTTCTCTGCCTGAATTTTTATCCCCCCAGAGCAAATGACATTGTCTTTACGTCCTAAAATGCGGAAACGACGACCATCTTCGTGCAATTCTGCCACATCATTGGTAAAAATCTTCTGGTCGCAAACGCACGGCGCATCAATGACCAGACAACTTTCACCGTCCAACTCCACAGTCACATTGGCCATCGGCGTATACCAAATGTCAGCGCGCGACCCGTTGAGGCGACGCAAGGCAACGTGCGACAACGTTTCAGTCATGCCATAAGTACTCCACACCGCATTGGGGAAGTCGGCAAGTTCACGCTCCAGGTTCTCATCAACGGCGCCACCGCCGATAATCAAATGCTTTATCTCTCTCAAAATCCGCTGCTCCTCCGGCTGTTGAAGAGACTGAAAGACCTGCATGGGCACCATTGCCGCAAAATCAATCTTTTTATAGCCCGCCTCTTGCACCAACTGCTGCAACGGCCGCCCCGACGGTTTGACCGCAACAATTTGCATCCCACGCACCAATGCCCTCACAACCATCATTTTCCCGGCAATAAAGTCGAGTGGCATGCACAACAATGCCGTGTCGTTTGCCTTCAATCCGAGGAAATCGCACGTCATCCGGGCGGAAGCCTCCATACGCCGTTTCTCCACCCACAAGGGCTTGGGCGGTCCCGTCGATCCGCTTGTGTGAACAAGCAGCCGAGGGTTGTCATTTTTCCATTCGAGTAAAAATTCCGATAGGGTCATCTACATGCTTTTTCTGACGGCAAAGTACAATCTGTCAGCAAATGCTGAAAACCGCACCTTGATCCATACTACAAATACCACCATGCAAAGATAATGTTCTTTTGAAGAAAACAACAAATTTCAACCGTTTTTTCGCTTTTTGCCACTATCAAAATCTATAAAATCACATGTCTTGAATATTTCTCGCATAAAATTTTTGTCTTTCAAAAAAAAAATATACCTTTGCACCGCATTTGGAAAAGTATAGTAAAAAACCACACAAAATTATAATAGACTAGAGAATTTAAAGTATAGCCTTGAGGTAAAAATCCAAAGGGAAAATGAAAAAAATAAAAATTAATAATAACTCAAAAATGAAACTTATTGCTATTTCAATCCTGTCAGTCCTTTCATTAGGTCTGTCTGGTATCGCATATACATTTTACAATGAGGAACCTTTCTACAATGACAATGAGGAAGGCGCAACAATTACGAGTACAGAGGCCGATGCCAGCATCTACAGGCAATGGGAACTTGTAGAGGGTATCCCCATCCCACCTTTCACGACAAAGATGGTCTGGGACTTTTCGGACAAGAAGAACATCTTTGTCTACCTGAAGCTTGACGCTTGTAAAGATTTAGACAAAGAGCTCATAGGCAAATGGTGTGTAAAAGACAGCATTGGCTACCGCATCAAAAAGACCAAGAAGAATGAAGGAGTCATTTATACAAGCAACAAGTTGAACTATCAATACATCATTACCGGCAACAACTTGCTGTTAAAACAAGAGAACGAAAAAAACGTCATGATAGCCATCTTTAAAGCTAAGGAAAAAATCAAAGACGAGGACATTTACACTTAAAATCTTTTTCATAATTTCAGTTATCACTCTGTGTGAGGGGGCGCAACATCCATGTGTGCCCCTTTTTCGTCGGCAAAAACCACAATTTCTCACCACGGATTTCCAGCGGAGAAGGGAGATTGTCCGCAAACAATTGGCCCGTGCCCAATCCTTGTGGGAAATCGATGTGAGGCCCATAGACATGGGCGGCGAGCTGCGCCACGGCATTCAGCCCTACGTTGCTCTCCAATGCGCTGGTAATCCAAGTGCCGATGCCGCGCGCCCGCGCCAATTCAATCCACTCTTTTGTGCCTTGCATGCCACCATGAAGTGACGGCTTGAGCACGAGGTACTGTGGCATGACAGCGTCCAAGAACTCTTTTTTATCGATTAAGGAGCCTATACCTATCAACTCTTCGTCAAGTGCGATGGGCACAGGCGTTTCCCGACAAATCCGCTCCAAAGCCTGCCACTGCCCGGAACGGATGGGCTGCTCAATGGAATGAACATTCAAACGTGCCAACCGGTCCAACTTCTCCAATGCCTCCTCCGGCATAAAAGCACCATTGGCATCCACTCGGATTTCGACATCTTGAGCCGAAAAGCGCCGGCGTATATGCTGCAAAAGCTGCATCTCCAACTGCCAGTCAATTGCCCCGATTTTCAATTTCACACATTGGAAACCTTGCCGCAATTTCTCCTCAACACGACGGCTCATTTCATCAAATGTCCCCATCCACACCAAACCATTGATGGGAATTCCCTCCTCGCCACGACTGAAAGACGTGTCAAAAAGAGCCGGCGTGCCACGTTTCATATGTAAAAATGCAGTCTCTAATCCAAAGGCTACCGACGGATACAGACGCAATTCTTCAACATCCAGCTCTCCCCTACTGGCTACAGTGTTGCAAACATCTTGCAATATACTCTCATAATCGGGCAGGTCGTCACACGAAAGTTGCGGTAGCGGCGCACACTCCCCCACGCCAGCCCGTCCATCGTCATCCCGCAAATAAACCAGCCACGAGCGTCGCATACGATAAACGCCGCGCGAGGTGCCCGCCGGCTCATGAAAATGAAAGGTGCGCGATTTGACTTCAAGATGCAATGCCATTTTTGTATGCTTTTTGATTGAGGCGTTTTCACTTGTCAATCATGAATCGACATGATGAAATTTTGCACAAAAATAAAAAAACTCCTCAAAAGTTCCAAATTTTCTCCTTCAAAA
>ONQK01000154.1 GCA_900319895.1 uncultured Prevotella sp.
CGGGCCACGAAGCGGCGCGACTTGGAATAAGCGAAAAGCGAGAACACGAAACAAAGCAGCAACAGCGAGGTGATGATGTGGTCGTTGCTCACGACATAGGGTATCGGGTCGCCGGGCACGCCGTAGCGGGCACCGTTGAGCTCGGGATGAAGCATGTCGCTCTTTGAGAAAAAGTGCTCACGGTAATATTTCGGCAGGTTGATCTTCCGGAGACTGTCTGCCTCGCTCTTCCGCAATGCCTCCAAAGAGTCTGCCTCGGCAGAAAGGGGCGCGGCCTTTGGCTGGAAGACCTGCCGTATGACCGAGTCGGTCTGTGCGGGTGTCGCCGTCGCGGGCAGCTGCTGCAACTCCTCGAAGGTCTTCCGAGGCTCGTTCTCTTCCACCGGTGGCGTGAGGTCCAACTTCTCCACCGCCTTCACATCCGTGGTGTCTTGTGGGACGCTGATCATGGCTTACAGTCCAAAAGCACGTTTGATGTCATCGACCTTATCGAGTTTCTCCCAGGTGAAGAGCTCCACTTGCATGACTTTGATATCGTGGTAAAGACTGGTAAAAGTTTTTTCAACGACCTCGTTTTTCCGTCCCATGTGACCGTATGCCGCCGTTTCTGCGAACATCGGCTGACGTAGCTTCAGCTGTCTCTCGATGCTCTTGGGGCGCAGGTCGAACATTTCCGCCACCTTGGCGGCAATCTCACCATCGGTTAGCGCCACATGTCTCCTGCCATAGGTATTGACGTTGATGCTCACAGGCTGCGCCACGCCGATGGCATAGCTCACTTGCACCAGCATCTCGTCCGCCACGCCGGCGGCCACCATGTTCTTGGCTATCCATCGCGCCGCATAGGCCGCCGAGCGGTCGACCTTTGAAGAGTCTTTGCCCGAGAAGGCACCGCCGCCGTGCGCGCCTTTGCCGCCGTAGGTGTCGACGATGATTTTCCTGCCCGTCAGCCCGGTGTCGCCGTGAGGGCCTCCGATGACGAACTTCCCCGTCGGATTGACAAAATACTTGATGGGATGGTCGAAAAGCGCCTGCACTTGCTGGTCGTGGATTTTTGCCCGCACACGCGGGACAAGCACTTGGATGACGTCATTTTCAATCTGCTTGAGCATTGCGTGGTCGTCACCCGGCAGGAATTCATCGTGCTGGGTGGATACCACGATGGTGTCGATGGCTTGCGGAACGCCGCTGTCATCATACTTCACCGTCACCTGGCTTTTGGCGTCAGGGCGCAGATAAGCCATTTGCCGCCCCTCACGCCGGATTTCCGCCAGCTCTTGCATCAGCAGGTGTGCCAAATAGAGCGAGACGGGCATGTAGCTCTCCGTCTCATTGGTGGCATAGCCAAACATCATGCCTTGGTCGCCGGCCCCCTGGTCGTCGGCCGTCCCGTTGTCCACGCCGCGGTTGATGTCCTGGCTCTGTTCGTGGATGGCATTGAGGATGCCGCAAGAGTTGCAGTCAAACTGATATTCAGACTTGGTGTATCCGATGCGCTCTATTGCCCGGCGGGCGAGGGTCTGCAAGTCGATGTACACATCTGAGCGCACTTCTCCGGCGATGATGACCTGTCCCGTGGTCACCAATGTCTCCACGGCAACACGCGAGGTGTCGTCGTAGGCTAGGAACTGGTCCAGGATGGTATCGCTTATCTGGTCGGCAACCTTGTCTGGATGCCCTTCTGAAACCGATTCGGAAGTAAATAGGTACGACATATTTTCCTTATTATCTTTTTCTAAAAAATTTTTATCAATGAGGGTGCAAAGTTACAACTTTTTATTGGATTATGCCGCCTATTCGGCTAATTTTTAAGAAAATAGCCCGGCCATGTCCGTAAAAAACGGCGGCGGGGCAAGGCTAAAATCCCCACTGACATCAACGTCAGCGGGGATTCCCCAAAAATTTATAATTCTAACCTTAAAGTATTTAATCAGAAGGGGTTTCTGTCCAGAAGTAATTACTTTCGTCGGCCTCTTCTTCAAAATTCCAAATCCCGTCTGTTTCCTTTGAGAGCTGGTCCGTGCCCCATGGGCTGTTTTTGAGGATGTTCGTCTCTTCGGTTACACAAATAACTTCTGTAACAGGCTTAATGTATTTTTTCATTATCTTAATCTAATTATTTTTTTATTATCGTTTTACTACTTTCTCTCCGTTGCAAATATAAACGCCGGGCTGGGTCGGCTCGCCGCTCAGACGAACTCCGCTCGTGTTGTACCAGACATTTGCGCCGGCTTTCTTCGCTTCAACCGTTTCGATGGTGGTCGGCACACTGTTGTCGTCGCCGAACTCGAAGACTACGCCTTTTGAAGAAGATGCGTCGTTCAAACGGTTGGCGTTAATGTAGACGCGGTACGGAGAGAGCGTAGTCCCTTTGTACTTCCAGAAGCCTACCACACCGGTGCCTGCGCCTTGTTCACGTGACAATGTCAAGTATTGGAACGGACTGCATGCAATAGTAGCATAAGTTCCCTCGAAGATGTTTCCGGCAGGAATGGTCTGCAATGTGTAAGTTGTCAATTCGCCCAACTCAAGCAGTTTTTCGGCATCCTGGAAGTCGAAATAGCCCGGATTGGTTGTCTTGACAAACAGCGGTGTGTTGGCGGGGATCACATTTCCTGCTACGCCCACTTTCACCAGCTTCAGCGTCTCAAAAGCGGTTTGGTTGGCATTTGACTCGTGGATTGGCGCCTTCTCGATTTTCGTGGCGATATAAACCTCGGTGTTGGCTGGCACCACGGCCTTGTAAGGCAGGTAAATGGTGCCGCAGTAATACGTCTCACCACCTTTGGTCACTTTTGACAGAGGCTTCACGTTCATGATGTAAGGATAGGTGGTCGCCGTTGCATCCATGGGGGCAGAGCTACTAACCCTGGCCAGATAGTCGTAAGTCAGCCTCTTGTCATAATAATTGAGGTCGGAAGAGTTGTCGTCCGGATTTTCGGCAAGGATCAGATAGCTTTCACCGCCAAATGTCATGACTTTAGGATTAGCTATCTTTTTGCCATCCATTGTAACCGACGGGCTGTCATAGGAACTTCTCTTGAAGCGCTTGGCAAAATCCGTCTCCCCCGTGGAGTTCCCCACGTTAAAATTGATCTTCACTCCAACATAGTTATTGTCGACAACCGACAGATTCACGCCATATTTCTGATTTTGAAGTCTCGGAGACGCGTCACGAGTGATGTTGTCCATGTTCAATACGCGCAAGCGGTTGTTGTCGCACCACAGGTGATTACCCTCATTAACATATCCTGCACCCTGTCCGATGTTGGAGTTTTTGCTCAAATCCAGCTCCTCCAATTGGTTATAACTACAATACAAAGCATTCAACTTGGGGTTTCGGGTAACATCCAACTCCTTCAACTTATTTGTACTACAATCTATCACCACAAGATTTTCGTTCTGAGTAACATCCAGTTCGTCCAGCTCGTTGTTGGAACAAATCAAGACCTCCAAGCTCGGGCAGTTTCTCAAGTTCAAATCTTGGATGTTTTTACAAAACTGGACATTGAGGTGTTTCAAATTCGTCAGCTTTGTAGCATCCAGGGTCTGCAAAGTAGTAACTTCATACACCGACAGATATTCCAGACTTGTCAAATATTCAGTCGGCAATGTCGTGAACTTATTTTGCTCTCCTCCGCAATACAAGCCTTTCAACAAAGGAGCCCTCGTCAAGGTGGAGAGGTCGGAAATGCCGGTCCTGGCGATATTGAGCGTAGGCTGAAAGTCAAAATTCCAGTCCGGACTTCTATGCACATGCTGCAAGCCTAAGAAATATTCCAAGCCTACAAGATTACTAACATTTCTACCTTGCAGATCCAACGAATTGACAAAATAAAGCTCCTCGGCCGTCAAGATTCCGTCAGCAGCAAAATCTTTTAGTTTATAACCAAAATCGATATAAGCATCTGCGCTAGCCTCTCTTGGAGTAGAGCCACCATAATAGCAAGGTTTGCCATTGAACCAGTTGCCATATTTTGCCTGAATGTAAGAATTGTTATATTTAACATATTCCTTGCCCTCGATGAGTGTAGTCTTCGGGTTTCTCTCAAGAGGGATGCGGCTTACCATATCCCCTTCCTTGTCAAGCATGAAAACTCTATAGAGTTGAGTCCCCCCGGAGACGTTATCACCGTCGCCTTCAAGAATAGCTTTCCTGAACTCGTCATCAGGAAAGTTCGCACTATTGATGACAATAAACTTTGTCGGCGGCATTTGATTGCACTTACCGTCAGAGTTGTCATGCCAGCCACTTATACTCAAATTCCAGTGATAGCCATGCGTACAAGAAATACTTGCAGGAGAATACTCAGTTTGAGCACCCACTGTCAGAGGCAAAATCATCGCCAGCAGCATTAAATAAATGCACTTTGTCTTTTTATTCATTCTAAGCATTTTTAAATTAAACATCTTTATACTATTCTCTATCTAAAAAATCATTTTCCCAATGTTGTCACCTATCACCACTCCCAATAATATTATAATTGTTGGAATAGTTGTCTACAATCTCTTTTACTTACCTAAAAACAGCGACCAGTTTTCGTTTCCTATCATGGTCCTTCGCATTCCATATTGCCGAAATATCATATACCAATATAAAAATCATTCGTTCAAAACGAATAATTTTTCATTTATTAATAAAACGAACATTTACGATTTCGGCTGCAAAGGTAAACAAAATTTTCAAATAAACAACTAAAATTTGTGAAAAATTTCACTTTTATTGTTTTTTCTATGTCAATTGATAAAAATGGCTTTAAAAAATATGCTGAAAACCCTTTATCCATATCATCTTGCAGATTGGCAACCAAAGACTAACACATTGTTTTTCAAATTTTCAAGGTTGTAAAATGCTCAAAGCCACCGTTTTCACGCCCAAAATGATAATGCCATGGAAAAACGGGCATCAAAAGTCAAAAAACGGCTCACACATGTATACAACGTCCACACATTTTATCCCAGAATCCGTTTCAGCGCCGCCTCCAAAGCGTCCAGATCCTCGTCGGTCGTCGCCCAGCAGGTAACAAACCGGCACAGCGTGTGCGTCGCCCCCACTGGCGACCAGCGGATGAACCCCACCTCCCGCTCCAGCCTCCTCACCGTATCGTTGTCAACAACGACAAACTGCTGGTTGGTCGGCGAGTCAAGGTAAGGCGGCAGCCCGCAATTCGTCAAAATCGACCGCAAGCGCCGCGACATGTTGACGGCATGGCGGGAAATGGAAAAATAAAGCGGCTCGCGACGGCCATCAACCTCCACATCGGTGAACAGCGCATCAAACTGCACGCCCGCCAGCCTACCCTTTGCCAAAAGCGCACCGTGGCGCTTGACGACACTGAAAAAACACTTGGGGGCACGCATGTTGGTGAACACCACTGCCTCACCGCACAGCGTACCCACTTTCGTCCCGCCGATATAAAACAAATCGCAGTGGCGGGCCCGCCAGTCCATCGTAAAGTCGCATATTTCAGACATCAGCCCATACCCCAGGCGGGCACCGTCGACGAAAAGCCTCAAATCGTAGACGCGGCAGACCTGGTAGATGGCATCGATCTCAGCAGAGCTGTACAAAGTGCCCAATTCCGTGGGGAAGGTAATGTAAACCATGCCGGGCTGTGCCATGTGATCGCGGCTCTCATCGCCCACAAAGGCCTCCATGTACTGTTGAAGCACTTCCGCATTGAGCTTGGCATGCTCGCAGGGCAAAGGGATGACTTTGTGGCCAAAAGCCTCCACGGCACCCGCCTCATGGACGTAAATGTGCCCCGTATCGGCAGAAAGAACCGCCTCATACGACCGCAGGACAGCGTCGATGACCGTCGCGTTGGTCTGCGTGCCGCCAGCCAGCAGGAAAACATCGGC
>ONQK01000157.1 GCA_900319895.1 uncultured Prevotella sp.
ACATAGGCATGTGGCGACGGCGACATGGGCATCGAGCGACGGCGACATGGGCATGTGGCGGAGGTGACATAGGCATCGAGCGGAGGCGACATAGGCATGTGGCGACGGTGACATGGGCATGTGGCGATGGCGACATGGGCATGTGGCGATGGCGACATAGGCATGTGGCGGAAGGCGTGTGGTGTGTTTCGGGGGACTAGTTTTGGTTCGGGTGAGGTGTTTTTTTCTACTTGGTGCTATGGGGCGGCCTTTTCCTCGGTCGTCCTAGCTTGTCCTCCGTGCGATGGTGATGAGGTATGTGTGGGGGGGTGTTGTGTTTTTGTGTTGTCTTTTGGGGGTGTCTTGTTTTTGGGCGAAAAAGGGGCAGCTGCACTTTTCTGGTGCAGCTGCCCCCGGGAGTTCACTCATTAAAATTGTATCAAATGAAAAATTTCAGAATTTTGCCATCTTTATGGCGACCACGGCGCATTCGTCTCCCTTGTTGCCGTATTTCCCCCCGCTCCTGTCCAATGCCTGCTGCAGGTCGTTCGTGGTCAGCAGTCCGTAGATGACCGGCGTCTCGCTAGTGGCGTTCATCCTTGAGATGCCTTCTGTCACGCCTTGGCAGATGTAGTCGAAGTGTGGGGTTTCTCCCCTGATGACGCATCCCAGCACGATGACGGCGTCGTATCCTCCGTGCAAGAGCATCTGGTGTGCGCCATAGATGAGCTCGAAGCTTCCCGGGACAGTCTTGACGTGTATGTTTTCGGGCAGTGCGCCATGCTTTTCCAGTGTTTGGATGGCTCCCTCGAGCAGTTTTCCGGTGACTTGCTGGTTCCATTGGGAGACGACTATCCCGAAGCACATGTTGCTTGCGTCGGGTACCTGTTGTTGGTCGTGGTCGGAGAGATGGTGTAAACTTGTCGCCATTATTCAGCAGTTGCCCTTTCGATGTACTTGTCTATTTCCATGCTGACCATGGCGTTGACGTATTTTCTCTTCACCTCTTGGTATATTTTCAGTGCTTCTGCCTTCTTCCCCTGGCTTTCGAGGATTTCAGCCGCCTGTACCAGGAATGTTGGCGAGAGGCTGTTGTTGGTTTTCTCCTCGGCCTTTGCGTCTGCTTTTTGGGCTGCTTTCTTGAGTGTCTCCACTGCCTTGTCGAGCTCGTTGACATGTGCGTAGGCGTTGCCCAGGGCTCCCAGTGCCGCCGGCGACACCATTGCGTCGTCCTTTGCGGAGAAGCTGCTCAGGTGTTGCACTGCCTCTGCCCACTTGTCCATGTTGGCGTAGCAGAGCCCTGCGTATAGGTTTGCCAGGTTGCCTGCCTTTGTTCCGCTGTGTTGGCTTGCCATTTTGGCGAATCCGGGGAAGCTTGCCCCGTCGCCGTTGAGCGCTTTGTCGAATTGCTCGTTGTTGAAATACTCCTGTCCTTTGGCTATTGCCGTACTGGCCTTGTTTTCCTTGGGTTCCAGCACATGGCTCTTGTACAGGCTTGTGCCTACGACTACTGCGATGATTGCCAAGAGTGCGATTGCAATGATTTTCTTGTTTTTCAAGAAGAAGGCTTCCGACTTGCTGAAGTTCTCTTCTGTTTGCGGGTTGGTTTGTTCGTGTTTATTTACCATATCTTAATAGTTTTAATTTTCAATTTCGTCAAAAGCATCGTTAATGCGTGGCAAATTTATATAAATTATCCAACATATTGAAATTTCTTGCCGACTTTTTTCGTTTTAAACAAATAAAACGGTTAACTTTGCAAAAAATAAGCCTCAATAAGCGGATGATTCTTCAAAAAATTTCCATCATAAACTACAAAAACATCAGTAACGCTGCGCTTGACTTCTCGCCCAAGATCAATTGTTTCATCGGCTCCAACGGTGAGGGGAAGACCAATTTGCTCGACGCCATCTACTTTTTGTCATTCTGCCGCAGCTCGAACAATCCCGTGGACGCGCAGATCATCCGCCACGCCCAGGACTTCTTCATGCTGGAGGGCGAATACCTGGACGGTGGTGGCCTGGAGAGGGACGTTGTGCACTGCGCCATGAAAAGGGGTCGGAAGAAGCAGATGAGGCTCAACGGCAAGGCCTACCGGCGTCTCTCGGAGCACATCGGCCACATTCCCGTGGTCATGATCTCCCCTTCCGACACCATGCTCATCGACGGTGGCGGCGAGGACAGGCGCAAGCTGATGGACGTTGTGATTGCGCAGTACGACCGGCCTTACATCGAGGCGCTGGCGACGTATGGCAAGGCGCTGCAACAAAGGAACGCCTTGCTCAAACAAGAGGCGGAGCCCGAGGACGCGCTGATGGAGGTGCTCGAGATGCAGATGGCCGAGGCCGGGACGGTGGTCTTCCGCAAGCGCAAGGAGCTTGTGGAGGAGCTGACCCCCATTTTCCAGGGCATCTACCAGGACATTTCCGGCAACAAAGAAGAAGTCTCGCTCCAATACATCTCCCACGCCCAGCGCGGCGACTTGCTCGAGGTCATCCGCAAGGACCGCCGCAAGGACCTCGCCGTGGGTCATTCGCTGCATGGTGTGCACCGCGACGAGCTGGAGATGCTGCTTGGCGGCTATCCGCTCAGGCGCGAGGGCAGCCAGGGTCAGCACAAGACCTACGCCATTGCCCTGAAGCTGGCCCAATTCAACATCTTGAAGAACACCCGGCGCAGGACCGCGCCGATTCTCCTGCTTGACGACGTCTTCGACAAGCTTGACGCCCATCGCGTCGAGCAGATTGTGAGGCTGGTGGCCGGCGACCAATACGGGCAGATTTTCATCACGGACACCAATCGCGAGCACTTGGACAGCATCCTGAGGCACCAGTTGACGGAGTATAAGATTTTTGCCGTTGAACGCGGAGAGATTACCGAAAAGACCGAGCACCATGTTTAAAAGACATCCCAAGGAAATCGGCGAGATATTGCTGCAAGCCATCCGCGAGAGCCGGATTGAGACCCCGCTGCTGCAACGGCGGCTCATCAACTCGTGGGAGGCGGTTGCCGGGGGCGGCGTGGCGCGTTACACCACCGAGAAGTTCATCCGGGGGCAGGTGTTGTTCGTCAGGCTCAACAATCCGGCCCTGCGCGCCGAACTGGGCATGCAGCGCAGCAAGCTGGTGGAACGGCTCAACCAATCCGTGGGCACACGTTTGATTACAGACATTAAGTTTTACTAATCCCTTCCTGTTTTTATGAAGAAAATACCGGTGAACCTGGAACTCATGCAATTTGTGGAGCAACAGATACTGCCCCGATACAACCGATTCGACAAGGCGCATAACCTGGCCCATGTGGAGCGTGTGATCCGCCGCGCGCTGGAAATCGGCCTAAAGATAGGGGTTGACATGGACATGGTGTACCTTTGTGCCGCCTACCACGACCTTGGGCTTGAAGGGCCTCGCGCCATCCACCACCTGACCGGCGGGAAGATCCTCGCCGCCGACGCTCGGCTCGGCCGGTGGTTCTCAGGCGAACAAATCCGTACGATGCGCGAGGCCGTAGAAGACCACCGGGCGTCGGCCTCGCACTCCCCGCGCAACATTTACGGGAAGATCATCGCCGAGGCCGACCGCGACCTTGAGCCGGAGGTCGTCTTTCAAAGGACCGTGGCCTTCGCTCTGGAGAAATATCCTGGTAAGAGCAAGGAAGAGCACTGGGAGCGTTTTGTGAGGCACTTGCAGGAGAAATACTCCTCAAGCGGATACATCCGCCTGTGGATTCCCGGTTCAAAAAACGAGGAGCACCTCAAAGAGATCAGGCACTTCATTGAAAGTCCCGGACTACTCAGGGCTGCATTTGAGAGGTGTTTCAAGGCGGCTTCCTCGGCCGGCTAGTCGCGGTTGTAATGCGGCATGTCCTCTGGTATGACCATGGAGATTTCGACCATGCCCTCGATTTTGCCGTCCTTGCGCCACGGTGTCTGGTATATCATCTTCTTCACGCCACCTTTCCTGATCGTGTAGCTATTGCTTTCTCCCGTCTCCAGCATATGCTTGATTTTTTCCTGCGAGCGCTCGCTGTGGCATGGGAAGAGGTTTTTCCCCACCATCGTCTGGCCAGCGCGGTTGAAGGTCTCGCGCGATTTTTCGTTCATGAATACCACCACCCCATCGGCATCGCACACCGTGATGGCGCAATTGGTACTTTCAGCCCATTCAAATGTCTTATCGTCCATGTTTCATCTGTTGTTTTGAGTAGAAAAC
>ONQK01000159.1 GCA_900319895.1 uncultured Prevotella sp.
CGGCGTTCCCTCGTCGGCACTGATCATGCTCTTGAAGAAATACCACGCCATGCCTAATGCCACGATTGATGCCACCGGCACCAACCAAAATACACTTGGAATGTTGTTCATTGTTTCAAAGGTTTTTTTAGTTTGTTATTTATTTTGTTTATTAAAAAAAGATTTTCGAGATTAGAACCGGAATGCGAGCTCGATGTCAAAGATGTTGTAATTGTGCTTTGCAAGTGAGCGGTCATTGACGAACGCCCATTCGGAATTAATCTGTAAGTTCTTGGTAAACAAGTAGTTCACACCGATTTCATACATGGTTTTGGCCTTGTTCCACTCGGCATTCGGTCGATACATGTCATAGCGTGCCTTGGCATACAGTTTTTTCTCGATGATGGGTGCTATGGCTAGGGCGTATATGCCGTCTGCTTTGCTGCCGATGGCTTCGTTGATATTGCAATCGCTTGTGTCGCCTGACTTCTGATTGCGTGTCTTGAAAGCTTTTCCTGTTGAATGAATGTATTCGGAGCGAATGGTCCAGTCGTTGAATTTGTATTCGGCAGAAAATGCATAGCGGCGTTGTTGCAGCGAGCGAGTGCCGCTTTTGACGATGTCTGTTCCTGTGTCGTCGGTTTCAGTCCATGTCCCTTTTCGGGCATAAGAGCCAGTCCATCCGAAGGCGCCGATGCGCATGCCCCGGACGGGCATTACCCAAATGCCGCCGATGAGGTCTTTCTGCTGGTCAACGTCGCCAGTATTGATGCCTTGGCCATTGAATACGCCTACTTGGTAGTGGACCAAATGTCGTCCGTTGTTGTTTTTGAGAAAATCGCCTTGAATCTGCACGCCGATGTCGCGCCCGTTTGAGGCTTGGGTTCCGGCCCGGTCGGAGAATCCGGCCAGGGCATTGACATTTTGCGAGTAGCCTAGGAATCCTTGGTCAATGGGGTGCATGGGATTTTCGAAAGTAAATGGTCGTTTGAACTGCCCGGCCTTGACCATGAAGAAATTGTATTTTTGCCATTCTGCGAACATGTCGACCACTCGGGGAGATGAGCCGAGGGTGGCGGTGTTGCCGTTGAATTGAATTTGTGCTTTCCAGTAGAAGTCATTGGCGATCCGTCCGTCCAATGAGACGCGCGCGATGCGCAAGTTGAATGAGTTTGCCTTGGCTCCTTCTTGTGTGTTGCCTTGGTATTGGACGATGCCATAGCCGGAAAGTTTTATATTGTTGAGCCAAGCAGGGATTTTGGTGTTCTCTACACTTTTTTCTTGCGCCTGCATGCCTGTTGTTAGCAGGAAAAGACCGACAATTGCTATTGTTTTTTTCATGACAGATGGAATGTTTATTGATTTTTTAACTTTTGAAGTGTTGGTTTTCTTTTTCTATCGTGCTGTGAGCAATACAACGTTCTCTACATGTGGCGTGTGCGGAAACATGTCGACAGGTTGTACGGCTTCGACCCTATAAGCACCGTCGAGCATAGATAAGTCGCGGGCCTGCGTGGCTGGGTTGCAACTGACATATACAATGCGTTTGGGATGTGCTTGCAGTATGGTTTCGATGACTGCCGGGTGCATGCCGGCGCGTGGCGGGTCGGTGATGATGACATCGGGTGTGCCGTGCTGGGCGATGAACTCGTCGGTCAGGATGTCCTTCATGTCGCCCGCGAAGAACAGCGTGTTGCTGATTTTGTTGATTTCAGAGTTGATTTTTGCGTCCTCGATGGCCTCGGGCACATACTCGATGCCGACGACTTTCCGTGCCTGCCGCGCGACGAAGTTGGCAATGGTTCCCGTTCCTGTATAAAGGTCGTACACGGTGTCTTTTGACGTGATGCCTGCCAAGTCGCGTGCTACGCTATATAGGTGATAGGCTTGTTCCGTGTTGGTTTGGTAAAAGCTTTTCGGGCCGACCTTGAACTGCAGGTCTTCCATCATTTCGACGATGTGGTCTTTGCCTTTGAAGACTTTTATATCCAGGTCGTTGAACGTGTCGTTGCATTTCTGGTTGTCCACATATAGCAGTGACGTAATCTCTGGAAATCTGTCTGCAAGATGTTGCAACATTCGTTCTGCCTTTTGTGGATCTTCTTTTTCTTCAAAATGGAATTGTATGAGCACCATCCACTCGCCGGTGTTGGAGTTTCTGACCATGATGTCGCGCAGGAGCCCTTTTTGTCCTCGGATGTCGAAAAAAGCGATGTCGTTCTTACAAGCATAGTCGAAAATCTCGTTCCGGATGAGGTTTTGCAGGTTGTCCATGAGATGGCATTGCCCAATGGGCAGGATTTTGTCGAAAGCGCCGTTGATGTGGAAGCCGATGGCATTCATGTTGTCAAACGTCTCGCCTGTCTCAATTTGTTCGCGGGTGAGCCATCGTTTGTTGGAGCAGCCGAATTCCAGCTTGTTGCGGTATTCATAAATTTTCACAGAACCGAGAATCGGCCGGATTTCAGGCAAGTCGATCTTTCCGATGCGCATGAGTTGGTCTTTCACTTGCTTTTGTTTGGCCTTAAGTTGCTCCTCATAAGGCAGGTTTTGCCATTTACAGCCTCCGCAGATGCCAAAATGTGGGCAGGGTGGGGCGATGCGCAGGGGACTTTCCTCGATGAAGCGTATGACTTCGGCCTCGCAATAGCTATGGCGTTTGCGGCGCACTTGAAGGTCAACGATGTCGCCGGGAACGGTGAATGGGACGAAGACGACCATCTCGTTGACACGTGCCAGCGACTTCCCCTCTGCTGCAATATCTGTTATTGTAATGTTTTCTAATATCGGGAGGCTTTTCTTTTTTCTTGCCATAGTTATTCAAACTTGTCTGCTGACAAAGGTCAATTCGTCAGTTGCTGTTTTGATGCTGCAAATATACAAAAAAAGATTTTATTAGACATTTTAGTCGTTGTTTTTTAGGCCTTTTGCGGTGCTTTATTGACTTAAACGGGTAAAATAGGGCTGTCTGCAGCGATTAATTGGCCTAGATCGGTGATGATGAAGTCTGCCGCCGACTCAATTTCAGGCGTCTCGTCCCATCCGTTTCCTTTGAGCCAAATGGTGGTGCACCCGAGTTGTTGGGCAGGCAGGATGTCGTTTTTGATGCTGTCGCCTATGACTATTGCTTCATCGGGGCTTATTCCCAAAGCTTTGACAGCTTGTGCAAAGATCAGCGGGTCTGGCTTCCTGATGCCGCAAATGGATGAGTCGACCGTGGTTGTGCAAAAGTCGTACAGCCCGAATTCCTTCAAAACGGTATTGAGATTACCGTAAAAATTGCTCACAACGGCAATTTTATAGTTTTTCTTGAGTGCTGAGAGCACCGTCCGACTTCTTTTGGTCTCCGTTTTTACCTTACTATATATATAAGTGGTAATTTCCATGTGTTTTTGTTCCCATTCATTGTCCTTCCAGAGGTTTGTCTCTCGGAGAAATTCCATTTGTCTGCGTAGCTTTCCGCCTAGCATGGCCTCAAAAGTTGTTTGCGGACTGATGCTGTCTGTGCGTTCAAGTTCCTGCTCAACGTAGATGTAGGCCCTCCGGAATTGTTGTTCGTCGATGGGGATGTTGAACTCTTGGTAGGCTTTCCAAATCATCTTCATCCAGTGGATGCCGTTGGTGTCGAGTGTGCCGCCGAAGTCGAAAATAATCGTGCTGATGTTGTTGGACTGTATGTTTTTTTGTCTTTCGGCAGATGTTTTTAGACTTGTTGACGCTGACATTTTTTGTGTTGAAAAGTTCGTCTTGCCATTGTCGTACTCAAGCTGCTCTTTCATACGCTCGTCCAATAGTTTGGCGACTTTTTCGCAAAGCTTCTCGTGTCGTCTGTGCATGTAAGTGTAGATGATATGCAAAATGGTGATTTCAAAGACCATGTAGATCCATGGTTGATTGAGCAGGCAAGTGGTGTACAGGGTGATGGCACGCGTGTTGAATGACAAGATGTTGGTGTATTTCATCAGCGGTCGGCTTTCTGTGATGAACATTTCTTGGATGTCTTTGGGCAATGCGCCGATTTTTTCTTGGTAGTCCTGCATTTTTTTTCTCATTTTTTGAAAGAACGGTGTCCTTGACTCCTGGCTTTTGCAATAATTGGCGTAGTTGTAGTGAAAGGCTGTCCGGATTTTGTCGTTGGCCTTTCGGGCTTCTTCGTATTCTTTCCGCTGTTGGATGTATGAGTCCAGCTCTGCCCCTTCTTTCCCTTTTAAGAAAAACAAGTGGATTTGTCGATAATAGTCGGCGAGCGAACTTTGCGGTGAATGGAACAGCAGGCCTGCCACGGCGCAGAGCCCCCAGATCCAGAATCCCCAGCTCATGCCGCTGCCCAGTATTGGCTGGTTCATCAGCCGCAATGCGATGGCGGCATAGATGCAGACGAACCAAACGTCACCGGCAAATCCGTCGAGGATGCGTCCTACCAAGGTCTTTTGTCCTGTGAGTCGTGCCAGTTGCCCGTCGCTGCTGTCTAGAATGTTTGCGGACATGAGCAGGAACATTCCTAGGAGATTGTGTCTAAGGTCTTCAAAATAAAACATATAGCCGGCTGCCATGCCCAAGAAGATGGACAAAATGGTGATGGTGTTGGGGTGAGTGCCTGTTTTTTTGCCCAACAATGCAATGGTCAAGCCAATTGGACGGGTGAAATATACGTCCAACCACTCTTCTGTGTCTGCCGACTTCATCGAGTCTCGTAGTTGCTGCTTGAATTCTTTCATGGTCTATCATTTTAAGGCAAGTTTCCAAATAGCCTTTGCCGCCTCTTGACGGCAAGGCGAAAAACTGGGCCAGTCGTTGAAATCTATGATTTTGAAGCTGCCGTCGGCCTGAACGATGGCATCACCGCCATAAACCTTAATGTTAATGAGGCTGGCGAGGGCTTCGGTGGCGCCATGTAGCGACTGTTGAAAATCTTTTACATGGCCCATTGAACCTTTTTCCTGATGAAGAAAATACCTGAAAAATCCCGTGCCGGCTATCCCATAGAACTTGACGTGCGTGCCCGGGACGTGGGGTTGGACGATGAAGTCGGTGATGCCGCGTTGGCGAAAGATTTTCCGTCGCTCTTCCAACTCGTCGTTGTCTTTGCAGAAAATGACGTCGCCCCGGTCTTGCGCCGCTGCCGAATCGCCTCGTTTTATCCACCATCCATGCCTGGTGTCTCTGTCTGGATGAGGGATGGCGTGTCTTTTCATCACTTGTTCGATAAAACTTTTTCTACATGCCCGAACACTATCGGGCGGGTTGATGACAGGTACATTTTTTTGTTCCATCGTTTTAAGCAGGTCAAGCGTCCGGTCTTCTCTGCCCATTGAAAAAATGAGATCGCACTGAGGGTGGGGCGAAAATTCGTCTTCTTCAAAGAACGTGACGGTCGCACCTGCTGCCTGGGCTTGCCGGGCAACGGCTTCCAGAATGTTTCGGTCGTCTTGCTCTTTATGTGGCGAAAAACGCTTGCTACGATATATAAAAGAAAGGCTTCTAGTGTTCATGGGCAAGAATTTTTTCCGCTTTTTCAATGTCTGTAGCGTGGTCGATGTCGAAAATTTGGTGGAACGGGTATGCCTTGAGCCTTAAACCGTCTTTCAGCAGAGCACGCTGGTAGTTCCGCATGCGACTTTCGCCTCGTTGAATGCAATTTTCCAATGTTTTTAGACATTGGGGGGAGAGGGCGTAAATTCCTCCGGAAATATATTTGCACTTTCCATTTTGCTTGTCGAGGAACGCACTGATGTTCAGTTGGTCGTCTGTCTCAATGTACAGTGGGCTCTCGTCGTCTATGAAGTCGGTCACTGCCATCATCCCGTCTGTATCTCCAGATTTGACGGATTGCCGAAAATGGTCAATGAAACGGGCGAAGTCATTGTGGTTGAAAATGGTGTCGACGGTTGTCAGGCAGAACGGAGCATTCGCCAGCAG
>ONQK01000172.1 GCA_900319895.1 uncultured Prevotella sp.
AAACCACAGGCATCGACGCTTCGCTAAAGGATAATGAACCACAGTCAAACGACCATTATTATTCGATAGACGGACAGCGCCTGCAGGATAAGCCTACGAAGAAGGGCGTCTATATCGTAGACGGTAAGAAGGTAGTGGTGAAATGACCGTCCATGAAAAAGTTTTAGTCCATATTGGGGCTTATGGCTCTTTTTAGAACGACGGCTAAAAAGTTTTTGAAGGAGAGTAGCCCTGAATAAAAGAAATGAGAGCTTCGTCTTAGAGGCTCTCATTTCTTGTGTTTCGTGATTCGGTTTCTCGTGTTTCGTAATCCCGTTGCCATTCGCTCGAACAAGCCGTCCGCATCTCTGCCACGGGCTAGCCACTTGAAAACCAGTTTTGGTGATTCCGTTGGGATTCGAACCCAAGACCCACAGCTTAGAAGGCTGTTGCTCTAATCCAACTGAGCTACGGAACCAACAAATCGCCTGCAAAATTAGTCTTTTTCCATCGTTCCACCAAATATATTTCCAAAAAAATGCATTTTTAAGGCCGAATATTTGATTTATGCTAGATGTATGGGAAACAAATTCTTGATTTCCAACTTACTTTGAGACCAAAATCATCAAAAACATTCCTTTTTTGAAAAGTGGAGTTTGCAAAAGCTTTTAATATTGCATTTTTTCTTCAATTTTATTTACTTTTTGCTTAAAGATTAAGACTTTTTTAAATAACTTTGCAAGGCTTTTTTTGTAAGCAAGTTCAAAATATCAATCATAAATATGACAAACGTAGTTAAGTTGCGCAAGGGCTTAGACATCAACCTCAAAGGTCGCGCTACGAAGACGAAATTTCCACTCAATCCAAGCGACGAGTACGCGCTGGTTCCTGATGATTTTGTGGGAGTGACGCCGAAAGTCGTGGTGCGCGAGGGCGATATGGTCAAAGCAGGGGACGCCTTGTTTGTTAACAAAAATTGTCCCGAGGTGAAATTCTCTTCTCCCGTCAGTGGCATTGTTACTGCCGTGTTGAGGGGGGAGCGCCGTAAAGTGTTGTGTGTAAAGGTGAAAGCCGACAAAGAAATGGTTTTCGCCGACTTCGGCAAACAGGATGTTGAAAAACTTTCCGGCGAAGAGGTGAAGGGCCATTTGTTGCAAGCAGGTCTGTTTGGCTACATCAACCAATTGCCGTACGCCGTTTCAACCACGCCCGACACAAAGCCGAAGTCTATTTTTGTCTCTGCACTGCGTGACATGCCTTTGGCTGGTGACTTCGAGTATGAATTGACGGGCAATGAGCATGATTTCCAAACAGGACTTACGGCCTTGAGCAAGGTTGCAAAAGTATATTTGGGCATCGGCAAGGGGCAGAGGGCAGAGGCTCTCACTCAGGCCAAGAACGCCGAGGTCACTGTGTTCGACGGGCCTTGTCCGGCAGGCAACGTTGGTGTTCAGGTCTGCCATCTTGACCCGGTGAACAAGGGTGATGTGGTCTGGACGGTCGACCCGGCGGCAGTGATCTTTTTCGGCCGCCTGTTCAACACGGGAAAAGTCAACCTCATGCGTACGGTGGCAGTTGCCGGCAGTGAAGTGGACAATCCCGCTTATGTCGACGCATTGGTAGGCACCCCGGTTTCCACTATAATTGAAGGAAAAATCGATGCTCAAAAAAGCCTCCGTGTCATCAACGGCAACCCGTTGACGGGTCGAAACACGGGATTGGGCGGATTTCTGGGTGCGCACACTTCAGAGATAACGGTCATTCCAGAAGGAGACCACGCCGATGAATTTGTGGGGTGGATCTTGCCGCGCTTTAACGATTTTTCGGTCAATCGCTCGTATTTTTCATGGCTTTTGGGCAAGAACAAAGCCTACACGATGGACGCTCGCGTCAAAGGTGGCGAGCGAAAAGTCATTATGAGCGGCGAGTACGACAAGGTCTTACCGATGGACATCTATGCCGAATACCTCATCAAAGCGATTATAACAGGCGATATTGACAAACAAGAGCAATTGGGCATTTATGAAATCTCTCCCGAAGACTTTGCGCTGGCGGAGTTTGTCGACTCGTCTAAACTAGAACTTCAAAAAATCATCAGACAAGGACTTGACATCCTTAGAAAGGAGAATGCGTAATGGCTTTTTTAAGAAATTATTTAGATAAAATCCGTCCCCATTTTGAAGAAGGCGGCAAGTTGCATGCCTTTCGTAGCATCTACGATGGCATGGATACATTTTTGTATGTGCCCAACACCACTTCCAAAAGCGGCGTGAGCATCCACGATGCCATTGACTCCAAGCGCATCATGAGTTTCGTTGTTATAGCTCTGCTCCCTGCTTTGCTCTTCGGCATGTATAATGTCGGTTATCAGAACTATGCGGCGGCGGGAGCATTGAACGGCGCATCGTTCTTGGAAATGTTCACATTCGGTTTTTTGGCCGTTCTTCCCAAGATTCTTGTCAGCTACGTCGTTGGCCTGGGCATTGAGTTCGCATGGGCACAGTGGAAAGGTGAGGAGATTCAGGAAGGCTTCCTCGTGACAGGTATGCTCATCCCGCTGATTGTCCCCGTCGGCTGCCCGCTTTGGACCTTGGCCTTGGCAACCGCTTTTGCCGTTGTTTTCGTCAAGGAGATTTTCGGCGGCACGGGAATGAACTTGTTCAATGTGGCATTGATGACCCGTGCATTCCTTTTCTTTGCCTATCCTCAAAAGATGAGCGGCGACAGCGTGTGGATTGAGACGCAGCAGGTTTTTGGTCTGGGCAACACTCTTCCCGACGGCTTTACCTCGGCCACACCATTGGCGGCAGTCAGTGCAGGCATGGAAAGCCCTGCTGGATTGAGCGAAATGGTGACAGGACTGATTCCCGGCTCTATTGGCGAGACCAGCATCATTGCCATTGCCATAGGTGCCATCATCCTTTTATGGACGGGCATTGCATCTTGGAAAATCATTCTGAGCGTCTTTGTGGGCGGCGGCTTGGCAGCCGGAATTTTTGAGGCAAGCGAAATGACCTCAATCCACTGGTATGAGCACTTGATGCTTGGCGGCTTCGCATTTGGCGCCGTATTCATGGCAACAGACCCCGTTACAGCAGCTCGCACCGAATGCGGGAAATGGGTCTACGGGTTCCTCATCGGCGTAATGGCAGTCTTTATCCGTGTGCTTAACCTGGGCTATCCGGAAGGCATGATGTTGGCCATTCTCTTGATGAATATGTTCGCACCATTGATTGACTATTGTGTCGTTCAGCGCAATATCACGAAACGTGCCAAGCGAGCAGCAGATCAAAAATGATTGTTTAAAATTTGATTTTGAAAGAGTATGAATACTAATAGTAACACATATACGATAGCCTATTCGGCAATACTCGTGGTGACAGTCGCGTTTTTACTGGCTTTTGTCTCACAGTCGCTGAAAGGGCGCCAGGAGGAGAACGTGAAACTCGACTTGAAGAAACAAATTCTATATTCTCTGAACATCCGAGGGCTGGACAACGCAGAAGCCGAGGGAAAATACAATGAGGTAGTGAAGTCTGAAAAGCAAATCGACGGACAGAGCATCTATTTTTGCGAAGTCGACGGCGCACCCAAATACGTCTTCCCCCTGAAAGGAATGGGACTTTGGGGCGGCATCAGCGGATTTTTGGCTGTTAACGAAGACAAGGCAACGGTTTACGGTGTGTTTTTCAATCACGAAAGCGAAACAGCTGGCCTTGGAGCAGAAATCAAGGATTCGCAGGCTTGGCAAGAGAAGTTCATCGGTAAAAAGCTTTTCAAGGAGAACAGTGAAGAGGTGGCCCTCTCCATCGTGAAGAAAATAGAAGACCCGCAGTCGCAAGTCGACGTTGTCACAGGTGCAACACTCACCTCAGACGGTGTCCGCGACATGTTAAGGGATGGTATCAAACAGAATATTAAATTTTTAAAAGAGAAATAAATCATGGCTCTATTCAGTAAACAAAATAAAGAAGCTTTGACCAATCCGCTCAACGTCGACCATCCTATCCTGGGACAGGTCTTGGGCATTTGCTCGGCACTTGCCGTCACTTCCCAGTTGAAGCCGGCCATTGTCATGGGACTTGCCGTGACAATCATCACAGCATTTGCCAACGTCATTATCTCCATCATCCGTAACACCATTCCCAACCGCATCCGAATCGTGGTACAGCTGGTGGTCGTTGCGGCATTGGTGACCATTGTGTCACAAGTTTTGAAGGCGTTTGCCTATGACGTGAGCGTGGAACTCTCGGTCTATGTCGGACTGATTATCTCCAACTGTATCCTCATGGGACGCTTGGAGGCCTTTGCCATGATGAACAAACCCTGGCCGTCGCTGCTTGACGGTATCGGCAACGGTTTGGCCTACGCCATGATTCTCGTCATCGTCGGAGGCTTCCGCGAACTCTTCGGCAGAGGGACGTTGCTCGGATTTCAAGTCATCCCACAAAGTTTCTATGATGCCGGCTATATCAACAACGGCATGATGACCATGCCAGCCATGGCGTTGATACTTGTCGGATGCGTAATTTGGATACATCGTGCATATTTTTACAAAGAAAAATAAGGGGTTGGAGAAGTGAAGCCGGCGCGCTGGTGGCTGACACGAAATAGAGAGGCAAATGGCTTGGTTGTCGTCCAAAGGACGGGCGTGGCGAAAACTTCCTAACTACAAAAAAGAAAAATTATGGAACATTTATTTAGTCTATTTTTCAGGTCAATTTTTGTTGACAACATGATTTTCGCATTCTTCTTGGGAATGTGTTCATATCTAGCGGTGTCAAAATCGGTCAAAACATCATTTGGACTAGGCATAGCCGTCACTTTCGTATTATTGGTTACGGTTCCTGTTAATTATCTTTTGCAGACCAAGATTCTGGGGCCTGACTGTTTGGTCGAGGGCGTGGACTTGAGCTATCTGAGCTTTATCTTATTCATCGCAGTTATCGCTGGCATAGTACAACTTGTAGAGATGGCGGTGGAAAAATACTCGCCGTTGCTCTATGCAGCCTTGGGCATCTTCTTGCCTTTGATTGCGGTGAACTGTGCCATCATGGGCTCCTCGCTTTTCATGCAGCAGCGCATATTGCTTGACCCGAGCAACTCGCAGGCAATCACCTCAATCGTGGATGCTATTGTCTACGCCATTGGGTCGGGCATTGGCTGGACACTCGCCATCGTGGCATTGGGTGCCATCCGCGAAAAAATGCAGTACAGCGATGTCCCCAAACCATTGCAAGGGCTTGGCATCACGTTCATCACCGTCGGTCTCATGGCAATGGCAATGATGTGTTTTAGTGGACTTAACATTTAATCAAAAGAAAAAATAATGGTAACATTCATTTTATATAGTATAGCGGTCTTTCTTGTTACGATTCTTTTATTGGTCGTACTTTTGCTTGTCGCAAAAAAATACCTTTCTCCAAGTGGAAATGTAAACATCGAAATTAATGGCGAAAAAACCATCAATGTGCCGCAGGGAACATCTGTCATGACAACGCTCAACGACAATGGCGTGTTTTTGCCTTCTGCCTGTGGCGGAAAAGCTTCGTGTGGGCAGTGCAAGGTGCAAATATTGGAGGGGGGCGGAGAAATCCTGGACTCGGAGAAACCGCACTTCAGCCGTAAGGAAATCAAGGAGGGGTGGCGTTTAGGATGCCAATGCAAAGTGAAAGGCGACCTCAAAGTCCATGTTGACGAGTCAATCCTCGGCGTGAAAGAATACGAGTGCACCGTCATCTCAAACAAAAACGTGGCAACATTCATCAAGGAATTCAAGGTGCAATTGCCGGCAGGTGAGCACATGGACTTCTTGCCAGGCTCGTATGCACAAATCAAAATACCAGCCTTCGACTGCATCGACTACGACAAGGATTTCGACAAGTCGCTCATCGGCGAAGAATACTTGCCGGCATGGGAGAAATTCGGCATGTTCCCACTCAAATGTAAAAACCCGGAGCCAACCATTCGCGCCTATTCCATGGCCAACTATCCGGCAGAAGGCGATGTCTTCATGCTGACAGTTCGTATCGCCACACCGCCGATGAAAGCAGACAAGAGCGGTTTCATGGAGGTCAATCCGGGCATCGCCTCCTCTTACATCTTCTCATTGAAACCCGGCGACAAAGTTGTCATGAGCGGACCTTTTGGCGACTTCCATCCAAATTTCGACTCGAAAAAGGAGATGATTTGGGTCGGCGGAGGCGCCGGCATGGCTCCGCTGCGCGCACAAATCATGCATATGACCAAAACACTGCAAACAACCGACCGTGAAATGCATTATTTTTACGGCGCGCGTGCACTGAACGAGGTTTTCTACCTCGAAGACTTCCACCAGCTGGAAAAGGACTTCCCAAACTTCCACTTCCATTTGGCGCTCGACCGTCCAGACCCGGCAGCCGATGCCGCTGGTGTGAAGTACACTCCAGGATTTGTCCACCAGGTAATGCTTGAGACTTATCTGAAAGACCATGAGGCACCCGAAGACATCGAGTACTATATGTGCGGCCCGGGGCCGATGTCGAAAGCGGTAGTGGGAATGCTCGACTCGCTCGGCGTTGAGCCAGAAAGCATCCTCTACGACGACTTTGGCGCTTAATAGCTGAAAATGGAAGTCACGGCCCAAAACCCTTTGTTTTGAGCCGTGACTTTTTTAGTTGCCTCGCATTTTTGAGCCCAAAAGATTTGGTGTCCATATCCCCGTATTTGGTGCTTACGCCATAGAGCATGGCCGAAAAGGTCTTTCCAAGTAAAACCGAGACATATAAATAACAAGGCTGGGGAAAGGCTAAGGCAAAACTAGGGAAAAGCCAGGGCAGGGCTAGGGCAAGACTAAGGCAAGGCTAAGGCAAAGCTGGGGAAAGGCTAGGGCAAAACTAGGGAAAAGCTAGGGCAAGGCTGGAAAAATCCTCGCCGTTTTTGATTAAAAAAGGTCAAAAAAACAGTTTAACCCATCCGGGAAAAGCAAAAAAGTCGCTAAAAATGTTTTTTTTGGTTTAAATGCTTTTTTCTATCAAAAAAATATCGTAATTTTGGCACGTTAAAAATCCCTTAAAACGTCTTAGAACGAAAAAAAACGCTATTCTCGACGTTTTCGGAGTAAAAAAAGGAAGAAATTTAGACTAAGATGGATGAAAATCAGACATTAGACCAAGACCGGATCATCAAAATTAATATTGAGGAAGAAATGCGTTCCTCGTACATTGATTATTCGATGTCAGTAATTGTGCAGCGCGCGCTTCCTGATGTGCGCGACGGATTCAAGCCCGTTCACCGCCGCATTCTCTATGGTATGAACAATTTGGGCAACACCAGCGACAAGCCTTATAAAAAGTGCGCCCGTATCGTCGGCGACGTGATGGGTAAGTACCACCCACACGGAGACAGCTCCGTCTATGGCGCATTGGTGCGCATGGCGCAAGACTGGAACATGCGCTATACACTGGTTGACGGACAAGGAAACTTCGGCTCTGTCGACGGCGACTCGGCAGCAGCGATGCGATACACGGAATGCCGACTCTCGAAAATGGGTGAGCACATCATGGACGACTTGGAGAAAAACACGGTCGACATGCAAAACAACTTTGACGACACCTTGCAAGAGCCGACAGTCATGCCCACCAAAATACCGAACCTGCTGGTTAATGGCGGAAACGGTATCGCCGTGGGTATGGCAACCAATATACCGACACACAACCTTGGCGAGGTCATCGACGGCTGTTGCGCCTATATCGACGACCCTGAAATCGGCACCGACGGCTTGATGCGCCATATCAAAGCGCCCGATTTCCCGACAGGAGCCTATATCTATGGCCTACAAGGGGTCAAAGACGCCTACGAGACCGGACGCGGGCGAATCATCATGCGCTCGAAGGCGGAAATAGAGACGGGCGACCATCACGACAAGATTGTGGTGACCGAAATACCGTATGGGGTGAACAAACAGCAACTCATAGAGAATATTGCCGACTTGGTGAAGGAAGGGAAAATCGACGGCATAACCAATGCCAACGATGAGACCGGCCGCCAAGGCATGCGAATCGTCATCGATGTGAGAAAAGATGCCAATGCCAATGTCATCTTGAACAAACTGTTCAAAATGACGGCATTGCAAAGCTCGTTCTCGGTAAACTGCATCGCATTGGTGAAAGGCCGGCCGCGCCTGCTGTCGTTGAAGGAATGCGTGAAGTATTTCGTCGAACACCGCCACGAAGTAACCATCCGCCGCACACAGTTTGACCTGAAAAAGGCGCAAGACCGGATCCACATATTAAAAGGCCTGATCATCGCTTGTGACAACATCAACGAGGTGGTGCAGATCATTCGAGCTTCAAAAACCCCCGCAGAGGCTCAGCGCAATTTGGAAGAACGCTTCAAGCTAGACCAGTTGCAGTCGAAAGCCATTGTTGACATGCGCTTGTCGCAGCTCACGGGTCTGCGCATGGATCAGTTGCATGCAGAATACGACGAGCTGGAGAAGCTCATAGCCTATTTGCAGTCCATATTAGACGACCCGGAATTGTGCAAGAAGGTAATGAAAGACGAACTGATTGCCGTAAAAGAAAAATATGGCGACCAACGCCGTACAGAATTGATTTTGGACGAACACGAGTTCAACGCCGAGGATTTCTATCCCAATGACCCTGTAGTTATCACGGTCAGCCACCTTGGCTATATCAAGCGCACGCCGTTGAGCGAGTTCCGCGAGCAGGCGCGCGGCGGCGTGGGGGCCAAAGCCACCAGGACCCGTGACCAAGACTTCACGGAGTCGATATATCCGGCCACGATGCACCAGACCATGCTCTTCTTCACTAAAAAAGGCCGCTGTTATTGGTTGAAATGCTATGAAATACCCGAAGGTGACAAGAACTCGAAGGGTAGGGCAATACAAAACATGCTCAATATCGACAGTGACGACTCGGTGAATCACATCTTGCGCCTCCGCGGGCTCAGCGACGAGGAATTTGTGAAGTCACACTATGTCGTATTTGCAACCAAACGCGGTATTGTGAAGAAAACCTGCCTGGAAGCATACAGTCGGCCACGCACCAATGGCGTGATCGCCATCAACATTCCCGAAGGCGACGAGGTGGTAGACGTACGCCTGACCAACGGCAGAAACGAATTGATTATCGCCAACAGAAACGGTCGCGCCGTCAGGTTCAATGAAAATGCCGTACGCACGATGGGACGAGTGTCCACAGGTGTCCGGGGCATGCGCATTGACGATGGTGACGATGCCGTCGTCGGTATGATTGTGGTGAACAATCCTCAAAACGAGACGGTGATGGTGGTCAGCGAAAACGGCTATGGCAAGCGCACGGCAGTCGTGGACGAAAACGGCGAAGACATCTATCGCAAGACCAACCGTGGCGGCAAGGGCGTTCGCACGTTGAACATCACGGAGAAGACAGGCAGGCTGGTGGCCATCAAGAATGTGACCGACGAGAACGACCTGATGATCATCAACAAGAGCGGTGTCGCCATTCGCCTGTCTGTGGCAGAATGCCGTGTGATGGGTCGTGCGACGCAAGGTGTCCGCCTGATAAATCTGGCAAAGAAGAACGACACGATTGCCAGTGTGTGCAAGGTGATGAGCTCGGAGTTGGAAGCAACAATTGAGGAAGAGAATCGCGCCAAATGGGCACAGAAGAACGAGACACCCGAGTCTCCAACCGCAGATGACAGCTCCGCCGTCGATGACGACTCAGAGAATGGATTCGAGAATGAAAATGTGAGTTTAGAATAATTTTGAAACAATTTAAAAAATAATTATTTATGAAAAAACTGATGATGATGGCGCTGTTTGCCATTATGACAACAGCAACTTTCGCACAAGATGCAGCAAAACAAATCTTGAAGATGAAGAATTATGACGAGGCTGCAGCTCTTTTGAACAACAACTTGGGCAGTATGGACGCTGAAACCAAGGCAAAATGTTACAACAAACTCGTGGACTTGTGCTTCAATGCGATGAAAGACGAAATGGATGCTCCTGAAAAGTCGGAAAGTTTCTATACCGCCCTGAACAACGCATTTGAAGCAGCAAAGAAATGCTATGAATTTGACGTTATGCCTAATGAAAAAGGAAAAGTCAAACCAAAATTCATCGAAAACAACGGCATGCGTTTGTTCCAGATACGTCACCACTTGATAAATGGCGGCATCATGTACCAAGGAAAAAACGACAACGTGAATGCCTATAAGTTCCTCAAAGGCTATGTGGACAGCGCTGAGGAGCCGCTATTTGCGAAGTTCATGGCACTGGGCGACCAAAATTTGACCAACATCGCTTATTATGCAGCTATTTATGCCTATCAAAACAAAGACATGGCCAATGCGGAGAAATATGCAGAAATCGCGATGAACGACCCCGAGAAAGGCCGAGAAGCACTGAACATCAAATTGGCCTTGGCACAAGAACAGCTGAAGACACGCGAAGACTCTGTGGCTTATGCTCAAAAGCTGGAGCAGATCTATGCCAGTGACAAGACCAATAAAGACGTCTTCGGAACACTTATCAACACCTATATCGGACTTGGTATGGACACGGAGCTGGAAGCCTTGCTAGAAGCAAAATTGGCAGAAGAGCCGGACAACTTCACCGTATGGGCTGTGCGTGGTCAACGTGCCATGAGCAGCATGAAACTCGACGAAGCTGTTGGATTCTTTAAAAAAGCACTGGACATTCAGCCCGAAAACGTCACGATCCTGACTTACATCGGTGCCTGCCAGCTGGACCGCGCCGCGTTGGCTGAAGACCGTGCCTCCGGCAAGACAGGTCGCGCGCCCAAGGCTGCCATGGAGCAAATACGTCCGATTTACGATGAGGCTAGAGGCTATCTGGAGAAGGCGCGCCTCATCGACCCCGAAAGAAAGGAAGCAAACTGGGCATACCCCTTGTATCGTGTATATTACAGCTTGAAGGACGAGGCTAAGATGAAGGAGCTGGAGCCATTAGTTAATCAATAAAAACCAAAAGGGAACGAAGATGAAGCGCATATTGTTTATATCGCTTCTAATGATAACCATTATACCGTGCGTGAGCGCTCAAAAAAAAGAGATCGCTCAGGCACGGTCTTTTATTAAAAACGGGAAGAACTTGGACAAGGCAGAAGAACTGATGAGAAACTTGTTGAAGGACTCCCTATTGCGCGACAATGAAAAAGTCTACTTGACACTTTTTGAGGCAGTAATGAAACAGCGAGATCAAGGAAATGAACTCCTTTATTTGCAGCAAAAAACCGATACGGCAGACTTTTTTGAGGCTTCCCTGAAAGCGCACCTAGCCTATTTGGCACTCGATTCGGTTGAAGTCTTGCACAATAAAAAGGACCACTCGCAATTGAAGTATCGCCAACGCTTTGCACGGCATGTGGGTGGCGTATGCCTCAATCTATATAAAGGCGGCGAACACTTCAAAAGAAAAGGCAACACCCGCCGCGCCATTGATTTTTACGACGAATACATCGCATCCTATATCCGCAATGCCATAGCCTTGCAATTGAGAAACGACTCGAAAAGCGACTCGATGGTCTCGCAGGCCGCTTTTAACGCGCTGCATTGTGCCTACAAGCTCGACGATGTCAATTTGATGGAGAAATATGCCCCCCTAGCGCGTAAAAACCAGTCGATGCTGCCTTATCAATTGCAATACATGGCAAATATTTACAGGAAAAAGGGTGAAGAAAAGAAATATGTGGGAAGTCTCGAAGAAGGCTTTGAAAAATTCCCGCAGAACTTGTATTTCTTCAGCCATTTAGTCGGCTGGTATGGACGAAAAGGCAAATACGACAAAGCGCTGGAAGTCGTCAGCAGGGCATTGGAGGTGGACGCTACCAACCGCGATTACCATCTGGCGAAGAGCTCGGTGTTTTTGAACCAAAAAAAATACGGGGAATGCCTTGCCATCTGCGACTCATTGCTTCAACTTAACGACAGCCTTCCCGAAGCAATCCTTAATACCGGCTTGGCATATTATAACATGGCAGTCGAAAAGGACAAACAGCCCAAGCAAACGGCGACAGTCCGGAAAAAGATACACAATTATTATGAGAAGGCGATGGTGTACCTCGAAAAATACCGCAGCCTTTATCCTGAAAGGAAAAGAAGATGGCTGCATCCTTTGTACATCATCTATCTGAACCTCAATCAAGGGGAAAAATTCGACGAAATCAATGCCTTGATGAATGAAGAAAATTAATTTAAGTGGCATGAAGACATAAATATTTAGGATTTAATTTGTACATGTCAAATTAATAATGTAACTTCGCAGACAAATTTAAACTATTATTAGCTAAACAAAAAATAAACAATCTAATGAAAAAGTACAATTTCAATGCAGGACCTTGCGTCCTGCCGAAAGAGGCAGTTGAGTCAACCATCAACGCCATCCGCGATTTTGACAACACCGGCATCGGTTTGCTGGAAATCTCACACCGTACACCAGGATGGGAAAGAGTAATGGAAGAAACTCGCCAGCTCTGGCGCGACCTGCTCAACATCCCCGACAATTACGAGGTGCTTTTCCTCGGTGGCGGTGCCAGCACCCAGTTCTTCATGGTACCGGCCAACCTGATGAAGACTAAGGCGGCTTATCTCCAAACAGGTGTTTGGGCAAAAAAAGCAGCCAAAGAGGCTAAAAACTTTGGAACAACAGAAATCGTGGCATCTTCAGAAGACAAGGTTTACAACTACATTCCAAAAGGTTGGACCGTTCCTGCTGATGCCGACTATTTCCACATCACAACCAATAACACCATCTACGGTACTGAAATCCGCAAAGACTTTGCCCCGGAAGAAATCAACAACGTAATGCTCGTTGCAGACATGAGCTCTGACATTATGAGCCGTCCGGTTGATGTGAGCAAATACGCCCTCATCTATGGCGGCGCCCAGAAGAACGTAGGTCCTTCAGGCGTCACTTTCGTCATCGTACGCAAAGACATCCTCGGACAAATTGGTGACCGCGCATACATGAACCCGCTGCCCACGATGGTAGACTATCGCACACATGCAGCAGAGGAAGCACGCAACATCTCTATGTTCAACACTCCCCCCGTGCTCCCTATTTTTGCAATGCACGAAACACTGCTCTGGCTCAAGAACACCATCGGTGGCGTAGAAGAGATGAACAAAATCAACGTGAAGAAGTCAAATCTGCTCTACGATGAAATCGACCGCAATAAGATGTTCGTAGGTACGGTTGCCAACAAAGAAGACCGCTCAATCATGAACCACTGCTGGGTAATGGCTCCAGGCTTTGAAGACAAGCAGGATGCTTTCATGACTTTCGCAAAAGAACGCGGAATGGTTGGTATCAAAGGACACCGTTCTGTGGGCGGTTTCCGTGCATCGCTCTACAATGCTTGTACAATTGAGGATGTTGAAGCACTCGTTCAGTGCATGCAAGACTTCGAGAAACAGTTCTGAAAATAATCTTCAAAGATTAAGAAAATCCTGCATTTTGTTAAATGAAATGCAGGATTTTTTAGTTTAAACTTATCAACGTTTCAGTTCTATTCCATCTATTGTTCGTTCTATAATCCCTTCTTTTTTAAGTTCCGAAAGTACGCGCGAGAGCGATGGCCGTGAAACGCCAAGTACTCGAGCCAGCCATTCCACATTGTCTATTGGTCGCTTTGATAAATAGCCCAGAACGCGTTCCCGTAGCGACTGCAATGCAAATTCATTTACTCGTCGGCTAAGCCGCTGCAAGCGGTCGGAGAGAATGGCGATGAACTTCATCATCGTCTGTTTGTCGCGGTGGAGCAAGTCGGCGAAAGCCTGTCGGTCGATGGAAAGCAGTCGGCAGTTGGTTTTGGCAACGATGCTGACGGGTAAGTGGTTGTTTTCGGCATAGACAAATGCTGGTGCGAGGAGGGAAGGAGCATTGAGCGTTTCAACAACGACTTCGTTCCCGTTCGGATGGGTCATGGTTGTATAGATCGTTCCTTCAACAAGTAGTATGATGTCGGTCAGTTCATCGCCTGCATAGGCAATATGCGTGCCTTTTTCCTTGTTGCGCAAGCGATGGGGCGTATATTCTAAAATTTGGTTGATTAAATTCTTCATTTTTACATCTTTTTCTTCAAATGATGACACAAAACTATCTCTTTTTTTTCGATATATCATCACAATCGTCTTTAAAAAAACTTAAATGTAACATTTGTTACGCGCCATATCGTTGATTGGCGGTAGCTTTGCAGGAAAATCTTCATTCTAATTTTAACTTAAATGAATAAAGACATGATGAACGACAACAAAATGTTCTGTTTCCAATGTCAGGAAACAGCGAAAGGTACAGGATGTACCATCAAAGGAGTGTGTGGAAAACAGCCGGAAACGGCGCGGTGGCAAGACCTTCTCTTGAGCGTGGTGCGCGGTGTGGGAAGCATTCAGCACGAGCTGAATAAAAACGGCGTGGCGTGTAGCAAGGAAGTGGAGGATTTCCTCGTGGATGCACTGTTCTGTACGATTACCAATGCCAATTTCGACGACAATGCCATTCTTCGCAAGGTAGATAATGGTATTGCTTTGAAACGTGAGCTATTGAAGCGGGCAGAGGCCGCGAGCGTGGTACTACCCGACTGGCGAGAAGTGTGCTGGGGAGGCGAGAAAAGCGATTACGAGGCAGAAGGCACCCGACAGACTGTGCTCCGCAATGAGAATGCCGACTTGCGTTCGCTTAAAGAATTGACCATTCTTGGACTGAAAGGTATGGCGGCTTACTATGAACACGCTGCACGATTGGGCAAGACGGACAAGGAAATCGTCGCTTTTATGTGCGAGGCGTTGAGCATCATTACAGATCCCGATGCGAATCTTGAAACATTGTTAAATAATGTTATGCAAACGGGAAAATTTGGAGTAGATGTCATGGCATTGCTCGACGAGGCCAATACTGGCGTGTTTGGCAATCCCGAAATTACGAAAGTAAATATTGGCACACGCAAGAACCCGGGTATCCTCATTTCTGGACACGACCTCGCTGATCTCAAGCAATTGCTCGAACAGTGCGAAAGAACTGGCATCGACATCTATACACATGGAGAGATGCTACCAGCACACTACTATCCAGAACTGAAGAAATACACGCATCTCGTCGGTAACTATGGTAATGCATGGTGGCAACAGAAAGAGGAATTCAGCACCTTCAACGGACCGATTCTTTTCACAACCAACTGTATCGTTCCACCATTGCCTAATGCAAACTACAATAACCGCGTATTCACGACTAATTCCACAGGCTTTCCAGGATGGAAACACGTCAATGAAGATGCAGACGGTAAAAAAGATTTTTCAGAAATCATTGCATTGGCAAAAACCTGCGATCCGCCTACAGAAATAGAAACAGGCGAAATTATCGGCGGTTTTGCCCATACACAAGTCTTTGCGCTGGCCGACAAGATTGTCGAGGCGGTGAAGTCTGGAGCCATCCGTAAATTCGTTGTTATGAGCGGTTGTGACGGTCGTATGAAAAACCGCAACTATTACGCCGATTTTGCAAAGGCTTTGCCGAAGGATACGGTAATTCTGACAAGCGGTTGCGCAAAATATAAGTACAACAAGCTCGATTTGGGCGACATCAACGGTATTCCCCGCGTACTCGATGCCGGCCAGTGTAACGACTCTTATTCATGGGCTGTAGTCGCATTGAAACTGAAAGAAATCTTCGGTGTGGCCGACATCAACGACCTGCCAATCTTCTTCAACATTGCATGGTACGAACAGAAAGCCGTCATCGTATTGCTTGCTTTGCTTTCTTTGGGTGTGAGGAATATCCACATCGGTCCGACATTGCCAGGTTTCGTATCGGAAGGTGTGCTGAAAGTACTCGTTGAGCAGTTCGGACTTGGAACAATTACAACCGTTGAGCAAGATATTGCGAAATATATTGGATAAACTTCTGCGAATATTTATTAAAAATCCTATATTCCTTTGGTGGAGTGTGGGATTTTTCTTACTTTTGCATCAGAATTTTCACATAATCTATTTTATTTTTACATAATTGAATAAAACGCATGAAAGTTTTAGTAGCTACAGAAAAACCATTTGCAGCAGTTGCAATTGATGGTATTCGCAAAGAAATAGAAGGCGCGGGCCACGAATTGGCTCTGCTCGAAAAGTACACAGAGAAATCACAGCTCTTAGACGCAGTAAAAGACGTTGATGCGATGATCATCCGCTCTGACAAAGTGGATGCAGAAGTGCTCGATGCGGCAAAACAATTGAAAGTAGTTGTGCGCGCAGGTGCAGGATTCGACAACATCGACCTCGCGGCAGCGACAGCACACAATGTCGTAGCAGAGAACACACCTGGACAAAATGCAAACGCTGTGGCCGAACTCGTTTTCGGAATGATGGTGTATGCTGTTCGCAACTTGTTCAATGGAAAGGCCGGAACGGAGTTGATGGGCAAGAAATTGGGTATTCTCGCCTTCGGAAACGTCGGACGTAATGTCGCACGCATTGCAAAAGGCTTCGGAATGGATGTTTATGCTTACGATGCTTTCTGTCCTGCAAATGTAATCGAAGAAGCGGGCGTACATGCAGTTGCCAACCAAGACGCACTGTTTGAAACTTGTGATGTCGTCTCACTTCACATCCCTGCGACACCAGAGACTAAACAAAGTATCAACTATGCTCTGGTGAACAAGATGAAAAAAGGCGGTGTGCTTGTAAACACAGCGCGCAAAGAGGTAATCAATGAGGCAGAACTCGTGAAATTGATGTCAGAACGTGAAGACTTGAAATTTGTTACGGATATCATGCCTGATGCCCATGAAGACTTCGCTAAATTCGAGGGCCGCTACTTTGCAACTCCCAAGAAAATGGGTGCACAGACTGCCGAAGCCAACATCAATGCCGGTATCGCAGCCGCACAGCAAATCAATGCCTACTTTGCAACTGGAGACACTCGCTTCCAGGTAAACAAGTAATTTGGCAAAACCACATAAAAAATAAAGGTGACTCTTCTGCTGAAGACAAGTCACCTTTATTTTTTATGTCGATAAAAATATTTTAACCCAAATATTTCATTAAAATCTTAGCATTTCCGCTATCACGCAGTTTGGCAATGCTCTTTTCACGGATTTGTCGAACACGCTCACGCGTAAGCCCCAACTGGTCACCGATTTCTTCGAGCCCCTTTTCGTGACATCCAATGCCGAAACATTCTCTGATAATGGTTATTTCACGGTCTTTGAGCACTTTGTTCAATACGGTGTTCAATTCCAGAGCCATGGACTCGTGGTCAACATTCTTGTCCGTACGACTGTCATCACTGCTGGGCATAACGTCAAGCATGCAGTTGTCCTCACCGTCCTGGAAAGGCGCGTCAATGCTGACGTGGTGACCGTCGGCCATCAGGCTTTGCCCGATTTTTTCTTCGTCCAAGTTTGTTGCCTCTGAAAGTTCAGAAATAGACGGGCGGCGCTGGTTCTCCTGTTCAAAACGATTGATTTCATGATTAATCTTACTCAACGAGCCCACTTGATTCAATGGTAGGCGCACAATGCGGCTCTGTTCGGCAATAGCTTGTAAGATGCTTTGACGAATCCACCATACTGCATAAGAAATGAATTTGAACCCGCGCGTTTCATCAAATTTTTGAGCAGCTTTAATCAGGCCGATGTTGCCTTCGTCAATCAAGTCCGTCAACGTCAATCCTTGATGTTGATATTGTTTTGCCACGGAAACGACAAATCGAAGATTGGCCTCAACAAGCTTGTTCTTGGCACGTTCTCCTTCCGGCCCTCCTTTTCTTATCTTTTGTGCCAACTCTATTTCCTCATCAATAGAAATCAGGGGCGCGCGACCAATTTCAACTAAGTATTTGTCTAGAGCCTCACTGGAACGGTTGGTTATACTTTTTTGTATTTTTAGCTGTCTCATAATTCATTTTTACTTTACTAAGTGTTTGAAAATCAAACATGTATACCAAATAGGGTAAATTAGGCGCTGCAAAATTACAAAAAAAACACCATCTTTTCGCCGTTTTTTTTAAAAAAAGTAGTTAAAAAATATTAAAATTACATTAAGTCATATTTCCCACATCAGTTTTTCTTTTAGGTATTTCCCTGTTATGCTTTGTTGGCAGGCAGCCACCTCCTCTGGGGTTCCTGTTGCCACGAGCTGACCGCCTTCCAAGCCTCCGTCTGGTCCTAAATCAATGATGTAGTCGGCATTTTTGATGATTTCCATGTTGTGTTCAACGATGACGACGGTATGTCCGCGCTCTACCAAAGCTTTGAAGGCGCGCAGCAAGCATTGAATGTCGTGAAAATGCAGTCCAGTTGTTGGCTCGTCAAAGATAAATAAAGTGGATTCTTGTTTTTCTTGACCGATGAAATAAGCAAGTTTTACGCGTTGGTTCTCTCCTCCTGAAAGTGTTGAGGAGCTTTGGCCAAGTTTGATGTATCCCAGCCCGACTTCTTGAAGCAATTGCAAACGGTTGGCAATTTGCGGCTGGTGGTTGGTGGAGAAAAACTCAACAGCCTCTGCTACAGTCATTTCCAAAATGTCGTTGATGCTTTGCCCTGCAAATTTTACGTCAAGAATTTCGTTTTTGAACCTTTTTCCGTGGCAGCTGTCGCATTCTAGTTCCAGGTCTGCCATAAATTGCATCTCCACGGTAATGGTGCCCGTTCCCTTACACTCTTCACATCGTCCTCCATCGGTGTTGAACGAGAAATGTTGGGCGGTGTATTGCATTTGCTTTGACAACGGCTGTTCTGCATACAGCTGCCGAATGGCGTCATAGGCTTTCAGGTAGGTGGCGGGATTGGAGCGGATGCTTTTTCCGATGGGATTTTGGTCGACAAATTCGACATGTTTAATTTGCTTCCAGTCGCCCTCCAAGCTTAAGTATTCGCCGGGAGCGTCCGCCGCCTCACCCAAATGGCGCAGCAGGGCAGGGTAGAGGGTGCCTTTCACTAGTGACGATTTGCCGCTGCCGCTCACGCCCGTAACGACGGTGACGACGTTTAGTGGGAATTTCACATCAATGCCTTTAAGATTGTGCATGCGAGCGCCTTTGAGAACAATGGAGAGGTTCCAGGGGCGGCGGCTGGATGGTATCTGGATTTTCTCTTCTCCCAGCAAATACTTCAAGGAGTAGCTTTGCGGGTGTTTTTTCAATAAGTTTTTGTTTTGAACTTTCTTATGTTGTTGAAAATCGCTTGTCTTTCCCATAAATACGACCTCTCCGCCACATCGACCTGCATCGGGGCCGATGTCAATGAGAAAGTCGGCGGCCCTCAAGATGTCTTCATCATGTTCGACGACGACAACCGTGTTGCCAATCTCTTTCAACGATTTCAGCACGCCAATGAGGCGTTCTGTGTCACGGCTGTGCAGGCCGATGCTGGGCTCGTCGAGGATATAGAGCGATCCGACCAAGCTGCTGCCCAGCGACGTGGTGAGGTTGATGCGTTGGCTTTCTCCGCCGCTTAGCGTGTTGGATTGGCGGTTCAGCGTAAGGTATTCCAGTCCGACGTTGACTAGGTATTGCAGCCTATTTTTAATTTCCAATAATATCCTTTTCCCGATTTTGCTTTCGTATTCGTTGAGTTGCAATCCGTCAAACCACGTTTTAAGTTCGGAAATGGGCATTTCGACCAAGTCTGAGATACTTTTTCCTGCAATTTTCACATATTCAGCCTCCTTTTTCAGCCTTTTTCCATGGCAGTCTGGGCATTTTGTCTTGCCGCGAAAGCGGTTTTGCAATACTCTGTATTGGATTTTGTAGAGATTTTCTTTGACCATCTGGAAAAACGCGTCAATACAAATACGCTCTCTCATCTCCAAGTGCTGCTCAGTAGGCAGTCCGTGCCAAAGCCAGTCTTTTTGCTCTTGTGTCAAATTAAGGTAGGGTTCAAAAATAGGGAAATCGACAGCTGTTGCGCGCCTGCAAAATTCACTTTGCCATTGTTTCATCTTTTCCCCATGCCAGCATTGTACACAGCCTTCATAAACACTGAGTGTGGTGTTGGGGACAACCAATTTTTCGTCAATCCCGATGACGCTTCCAAAGCCTTCGCAGTTGGGGCAGGCTCCGAGAGGGGAGTTGAACGAGAACATGTTTTCGTTGGGTTCTTCAAATGTCATGCCGTCTGCCTCATAACGCATGGAAAATCGATGAATTTCGTGGTCGGGCAGGAAAACCAGGAAGCATTCTCCGTTGCCTTCAAAAAGAGCCGTCTCAACCGAGTCGGTGAGGCGGGAGATGAAGTCTTTTGAGTCGTTGACAGACATCCTGTCAATCAAGAGTGCGATGTCTTTTGCAGAATGTTTTTTTGTGTCTTCATTTTGCAAAAACTCATCGATCGTTTGTATCTCACCTTCTACCCAAAGGCGTGAATAACCCTGTTGCAGCCCCATTTGCAGATGTTGCTCCAAGGTCCTTCCCTCAATGACCTTGAGCGGTGCCATGACCATGAATTTTGTTCCCTTGGCATGTCTTTTCATACACTCGATGACATCGTCTGCGCTGTGTTTCCTTACCTCTTTCCCGCTAATTGGCGAGTAGGTTTTTCCGATTCTGGCAAAGAGGAGCCTTAAATAGTCGTAAATTTCGGTTGAAGTGCCCACGGTCGAGCGCGGGTTCCTGCTGATGACTTTCTGTTCGATGGCGATGGCGGGTGGCAGCCCTTTGATGAAGTCACATTCAGGCTTTTTCATGCGCCCGAGGAATTGTCTGGCGTATGCCGAAAGGCTTTCCACATAGCGGCGCTGTCCTTCTGCATACAATGTGTCAAAAGCCAATGACGATTTGCCGCTGCCGCTGACACCTGCAATTACAACTAATTGATTGTGAGGTATTTCCAGTGAGATGTTCTTGAGATTGTTAACCCTGGCATTTTTTATTTCGATGATTTTTTTCATGTGTCGATTCCGCTCTTGTTTAGAACCTACAAAGGTAATGTTTTTTTATGAAATGACTGTAGTGCGAGGCATAATTTGTTGGTTTAGATACAATAATACCGCATCATACAAGTGTAAAATGCGGCATTTATGTCTTTTTAATGATGTAATTTCCCGTTATTCGTCATAAACGTCGTCGGCCACGTCGTCTGTCGTCACGTCAAGTTCTTCGGGCGATGCCTCATAGGTTGTCCGGTAGCTTTCTTCTGAGAACGCATCCTCGTCGAAATCGTCCTCATCGTCGTCTCTATCGTCCTTGTGCGTGTCCTCAGGCAGGTCCATGTCGTCATCGTCGTCGTCATCGTCGTCCAGGAATTTCTTCTCTGGTATGTCTTCTTTTGTCTTTTCGACTTCAAGTATTGGTTTTACCTTGGCAAAGATGGCTTCCACCCATAGCCCTTTGGGGATTTCCAGGACTTCAAACCCATCGTTGATTTTCTTTTCATACATGCCGCCTTTTTTATGGAGACGGTCATGGGGAAGGGTTATTGTGCTGATGGAGAATCCTTTTTCAATGACGTCGCGGATGCTTTGCGACAAACTTTCCCAACCTCCCCCGAAGTTGCGTTCGATGACTTTCAAGAGCGTTTCGGCAGAAATGTGGTGGATGTTTTCGTAAGTCAAGTCAGTCACTCGGTTGATGGGGCGTTTTTTCACCGCCCACTTGATTTTTTCCTCTCCCTCGCTTTTGATGGCTTTTACTTTAAAGCCTCTGTCTTGGTATTTTTTGATTACCTCGGGTTTGTCTATCTTGATTTCTTCCGCCTCAAATGCGGTCTTGATAATGTCTAGATAATGGCGGAAATTTTCACGCAAGTCAATGTCTTTCTGTGCCTGTTCCATCATGCGAAGAATGTCGTTCTCTTGCATGTTCCATACATTTCCTTTGCTGAGCATCTTGAGCGTCAACGATTTGTTTAAATCCTTTTCCATTTCCATGTTAAATTTATTGTGTAGTAAACTGTTTTTTATGTTATTATAAATGAATCACCGTCGTCAAGCACCCGGAATTTGTTTCTGAATGCAAAGAGTGCATCTTTGTCGACATCAGCCGTCATTATCTGTTGATTTTCAGCATAGTAGCAACTTATTTCGTTGCCTTTCGCGTCAAGGACCACACTGTGCCCAGGGTAGAGATTCTTGTCATCAGTCCCAATTCTATTGGCAGCAATGACAAAACATTGATTCTCGATGGCGCGCGCGCGCAGCAAAATATCCCACGCCTTGATTCTTGCATCAGGCCAGCTGGCGATGTAGATGATTGCGTCGAAATCGCCTTGATTACGGCTCCAGACGGGAAAGCGCAGGTCGTAGCAAGTGAGTAAAAGGAAGCGAAGCCCGCCAAACTCCACGATTTTACGCTCTCGGCCAGCCGTATAGACCTTGTCTTCGCCACCAAATGTGAACAGATGGCGTTTGTCGTAAAATTCTGTTTTTCCGTTAGGGCAAACAAAATAAAACCGGTTCACAATCGCGGGCCTGCCCTCTTCTTGAAGAGGGGCAACGGTCGTCGGGACGCTGCCGCACACCGCCGCGCCGCACCGGGATGCTGTCTTTTGCATCCAGCGTAGTGTGGCTTGCTTGTCGTCGACGACACTTTCGGTCATAAAGCCAGTGCTCCACATCTCCGGCAACACATACATGTCTGATTTTGGAGCTGTTTGCAACAAAAGTTCCGCCCGACGGATGTTTTCTTCGTAATCCGCCCATACTATGTCTGTTTGTAATATAGTAACAGTCATCTGATTGTGCTTTTGTGATGCAAAATTACGATATTATCCGTGATTCGCAAGTTTTTTGAATGAAAATTTTGTGCATTCACATATATTTCCTATTTTTGTCTTTCTTAAAAACCATGGGCAAACCGCTTGCAGAGAGGATGCGCCCCCAGAGCCTGTCGGATTACATCGGACAGAGGCATTTAGTCGGCGAGGGGGCTGTCTTGCGTAAAATGATTGACGCAGGACACATTAGCTCGTTCATCCTTTGGGGGCCGCCGGGAGTGGGCAAAACGACTTTGGCGCAGATTGTGGCAAACCAGCTGGAAGTGCCTTTTTATACGCTTAGTGCCGTGACCAGTGGCGTGAAAGATGTAAGAGAGGTGATTGAAAAGGCGCGCAACGGCAGATTTTTTGATGCGAAATCACCCATCTTGTTCATTGATGAAATCCATCGTTTCTCCAAATCGCAACAAGACTCGTTGTTGGGTGCCGTTGAAAAAGGCATCGTGACGCTCATCGGCGCTACAACCGAGAATCCTTCGTTTGAAATCATCCGACCGCTGCTCTCAAGGTGCCAGCTCTACATCCTTAAATCCCTTGAAAAGGATGATTTGATGGAATTGCTCAACCGTGCCCTGACCAAGGACACAGAATTGCTTCAGCGAAAGATCGAAGTGCATGAAACCGAGGCCTTGATGCGTTATAGCGGAGGCGATGCGAGAAAATTCCTCAACATCCTCCAACTGGTGGTGGATGCCAACGAGGAGGAAAATTTGGTCTTAACCAACGAATTGGTGGTTGAGACACTTGATCAAAACCCGCTGGCCTATGATAAAGACGGAGAAATGCATTACGACATCGTGTCGGCATTCATCAAGAGCATCAGAGGAAGTGACCCCGACGCTGCACTTTACTGGATGGCGCGCATGATTGAGGGTGGTGAAGACCCGCAGTTCATCGCCAGGAGGATGGTCATCAGTGCGTCGGAAGACATTGGCCTCGCAAATCCCAACGCCCTCTTGCTTGCGAATGCCGCCTATGACACGGTGATGAAGATCGGGTGGCCGGAAGCCCGGATTCCATTGGCAGAGGCCGCTGTATATCTGGCTGCCAGCCCTAAAAGTAACTCGGCGTATCTGGCTATCGACAAGGCAATTGCCCTGGTGAGGGAAACCGGCAATCTGCCCGTCCCGCTGCATCTTCGCAATGCGCCGACGGCCCTCATGAAGGAAATCGGGTATGCAGATGGCTACAAGTATGCACACGATTATCCTGAAAATTTCGTACAACAGCAATATTTACCCGATGCGTTGGCAAATCGCCGGATTTGGAATGCACAACATACACCTAATGAGGAAAAATTATATAGGAAGATGTTGGACAATTGGGGTGAAAAATATAAAAATGACTAAAATAAAAGAAAGGAAAACGATGAAAATAGTTGTTCTAGACGGATATAGCGTTAATCCAGGAGACCTGACATGGGATGCGCTGACCCAGTTCGGTGAAATGATGGTGTATGACCGCACGGAAGACGGTGAGGTCGTTGAACGGGTGAAGGATGCCGAAATCGTCCTGACCAATAAGGTCGCTATCACCCAAAAACACCTGGTGGAACTACCCAAACTGAAATACATCGGGGTGCTGGCGACGGGCTATAATATCGTCGACATCGCCGCGGCAAAGGAAAATGGCGTGGTGGTGACCAACGTGCCTGCTTATAGTACCAATAGCGTGGCGCAGATGACTTTTGCCCACATCCTCAACATCACCAATCGGATTGGCCACTATGCCCGGCAAAACTCTGAGGGAAGATGGAGCCAAGGCAAAGACTTCTGCTATTGGGACACGCCGCTCAACGAATTGGCTGGAAAGGTCATGGGCATCGTCGGACTAGGGACAATAGGGATGAAAGTGGCAAGGATTGCCCATGAATTTGGCATGGACGTGTTTGCATACACGAGTAAAAATTCCGCCGACCTGCCAGAGGGCATCCAAAAAACGACGTTGGACGGACTGTGGGGCATCAGTGATGTCTTGACGCTACACTGTCCCCTTACCGATGAGACCAAGGGAATCATCAATGCCACGTCAATCAAGAAGATGAAGCGCGGTGCCATCCTTGTTAATACGGGAAGAGGCGCACTGGTCAATGAGGCCGATGTCGCTGATGCCCTCAACAAAGGCATGCTCGGCGGTTACGGGGCAGATGTCATGTGTCAAGAGCCGCCGCAAAAGGACAATCCGCTGTTGACTGCCAAAAATGCATTCCTGACACCGCACATTGCGTGGGCTACCTATGAGGCTCGCCTGCGGTTGATGGATGTCGTTGCCTCAAACATCGGCGCTTTTTTAGAGGGAAATCCAGTAAATGTGGTCAATAAATAGCTGAAAACAGCATATTTTCAAGAAAATTGAGAAAAAAACGAAAAAAAATTTTGGTAAATACAAAAAAGTGACTATCTTTGCACTCGCAATTCAGAAATGAACGCAAACGGATTGGTTCCGTAGCTCAACTGAATAGAGCATCTGACTACGGATCAGAAGGTTGTGGGTTTGAATCCCGCCGGAATCACAAA